>NZ_AZSV01000020.1:0-60194 GCF_000582595.1 Pseudomonas sp. BAY1663 | reverse complement strand
ATACCAGCTGCCTCTGCCCACGATAATCTGCAGGGAACCTCACACACTGGCCTTTGTTTTGTAACCTTGCCGTCCCTGGCGGACGATCGCCGCCGTGGCGGTTTTGCACAGAATTTCCCGATTACACTGGAAGCCTTGCGATTCTTGGGCCTAACATGCGGTGCCGCCAGCCAAGCCCGGTAACCTATGCTCACCGCTTCCGTATTCCGCCTGGATCTGCGCCGATTGATTCTGCTGCTGGCAATACTGAGCTCGCTGGCCACGCTGGGGATCAGCTTCTACGCCAGCTACCAGGTACAGCGGCAGCTACTCATCGATAGCACGCTGGAAGCCAACCGCACCTACGCAGCCAAACTCGCCGACAGCACCGAGAAGTTCTTCCGCTCGGCCCAGCAGCAACTGCGCTTCAGCGCGACCCAGCTGGCCCGGCAGCTCGATGCCCCCCGGATGGTGGAGGCAGAGGCACAGCGCCTCAACGAGCAGACCAACAGCTTCAACAGCATTGTCATCACCCGCGGCGACGGCGAGGTTCTGGCCACGGCGCCGGCGACCCTGGAGATCATCGGCCAGCAGCTTGCTTCACCAGGCGCGCTGGAGGCGCGGCGTGAACGTCGCCCCATGATCAGCAAACCGTACGTCTCCGCCGCGGGCAACCTGGTGGTCTTCATCTCGCAGCCGATCATGCGTGACGGGCAATACCTGGGATACGTGGGCGGCACCATCTATCTGCGCCAGGAGAACATCCTCAACAGCCTGCTGGGCGAGCATCATTACCAGGACGGCTCCTACCTCTATGCCGTCGACGGTGACCGCCGGCTGCTGTACCACCCCGACGCCGCGCGCGTGGGAACCATCGTCACCAACAACCAGGTGATCGATGCGGTCGTGGCTGGGCGTTCCGGCAGCCAGCGCGTGATCAACAGCCAGGGCGTCGACATGCTGGCGGGCTACGCCGTGGTGCCCATTGCCGGCTGGGGAATCGTGGCCCAGCGTCCGACGGCCTCCACGCTGGTCGAGCTCAACGACCACATGCTGGGCGTGCTCGGCCATACCGCGTTCCCGGTGGCGCTGGTGCTGCTCTGCATATGGACCCTGGCGCGCCTGATTTCCCGTCCCTTATGGCAGCTGGCGCAGGGGGCGAGCGAGTTGGATACGCCGGATATCTCCGAGCGCATTCGCAAGGTCCCCTCCTGGTATTTCGAAACGGCGCAGCTCAAGCGCGCCCTGTTGCTGGGCATCGGCCTGCTCGAACAGAAGATCGGCAGGCTGCATCAGGACGTCCAGACCGACCCGCTGACCGGCCTGCGCAATCGCCGCGGCATGGCCAATGCGCTGGACATACTGCAGGCGCAAGGCAACCCGTTCGCCGTCGTCGCGCTGGACATCGATCACTTCAAACGCATCAACGATGGCCATGGGCACGCGGCCGGCGATGCGGTGATCGGCCAGGTCGCCGAACTGATGCGCTCAGCGTCCCGCTCAGCGGACGTGCTGTGCCGGTACGGCGGTGAGGAGTTCCTCATGTTTCTGCCGGAAGCCGATATCGACGTGGCCGTGCTGGTCGCCGAACGCCTGCGTGAGTGCGTGGCACGAATGCCATGCATCGAACCGGTCACCATCTCGATCGGCGTATCTATCTGCCAGCCTGCCGAGCAGAGCGTCGAACAAGCGATCAAGGCAGCGGACAAGGCGCTGTATCAAGCCAAGCAGCGCGGCCGCAACCGGCTGGTGATCGCCGAGGACTGATAGGCCGGCGGCCATGACCAGACGTCGCGCCTTCATGCCGCATACCAGGCGGAACCCGCCCTTCCGCGCAACGTCACATGTCTAGCAATCCCGCTGCGCGGATTGGAGAAGACCATGACGACTACCGATGACTCTATGCGAAATAGAAGTCATCCCATCCAGGAGGACATGGAGGTTCAGGCCAGGCTCTGGCACATGGAGCGACTGGGTTGGATACTGCTCGGCACCATCGTTCTGGCTACGTTGCTGGGTTTGTTCAGCACCGGCCCGCTCAGCAAGAGCATATCCGCCACTGCGTCCAGGGAGCTGCAGGTCGAATACCAGCGATTCGAACGCAATGCCGCATCGAGCGGCATCAGGATTCGCGCAAAAGCCAACCCCGAAGGCGATGCCCGGATAACCATCGACGGGAAATTTCTCGATACCTTCACGATCGAGACGATCCAGCCCCAGCCGGTGGAGTCCCGTAGTACCGGGGCGGGGCTGGTGCTGCAGTTCAAGGCCGACGGCGATGGCTGGGTCGCGGCCTACTTCACCATTCGCCCCGACGCCATAGGTCTGGCCAGATTCTCGGTGAGGTCGAACGGACAGCGTGTCGGTATCTGGCAGCTGGTCTACCCATAGGACGCCAAGATGGACTCGGTTCTACGAGCTGCCGCGATATATCTGATCCTGCTTGTACTCTTCAGGATTGCGGGACGGCGAACGTTATCCGAAATAACCAACTTCGACTTCGTCTTGTTGTTGATCATCGGCGAAGCGACTCAGCAGGCGCTGCTCGGCGATGACTTTTCCGTCACCAACGCCATGCTGGTGATCTGCTCGCTGGTGGCGATAAACATATTCCTGTCATTGATCAAGCAATGGTCGCCCAGGGTCGCGAAATACCTGGATGGCGAACCGATGATTCTTGTTGAGTACGGCAAGACCATCAAGCCACGTCTGGCGCGAGCGAGAGTGGACGAGAGCGACATCCTGGAAGCGGCTCGGAGCACGCAGGGGTTGGAAAGCCTCGCTCAGATCAAGTTCGCGATACTCGAAAGGAACGGAAAAATCTCCATCATTCCGCAGGAATAGCCTGTCGTTTAATCGCCCCCCCAGTAAAAAAGGCGTACCCGCAGGCACGCCAAATCAGTCCCGATCCTGGCCTTCTATTTGATATCGCTGATCAAGCCTCGCCGCACCAATGTCTTGATCTTGATCAGATGGTCATCTTCCTGCGCCTTGGCTTTGACGAAGCCCTTGGCGATACCGGAGTGACCGCCGGCTTCGGCCAGCTCGATCAGCAGTTCCCACGCGGCATTGTCCTCCAGCTCGGCGGTCAGGAGCGCATTGAGGCCCTGCGCGATGTTGGTTCGCGGATCGGTCAGTACCTGCATCAGGCCCATGGACTTTACCGCGGCGACATCGGCGCACGGTGTCTGCGCGGTGGGGTCGGCGCCCAGATTCCTGATGGCATCCTCGACCATCAACATATGCTCGAACTCCTCGTCGCGAATATGCTGGAGCACTGCCACCAGGTCGGAGCCCACGACATCCATTGCCTTGACCTTGGCGAGCATCGCGTCGTACAGGCGAACCCCATTGCGCTCGAAGGCGATCCGTTCGCCAAGCTTGTCGACCAGTACTTCAGGGCTCTTGCCCTTGACCATGTCGAAAGTGGATTTGAGCATTCCCTTCGCCGAACCGGGAACGGGGACCGAGCCGATACGGTCGGCCTCTTCATTGCGCTTGCTACGCTCGATCATGAGCAGGCTGTCGTCACCTGCGACATCGGGATGCGTATGTTCGACGGCCTCCATCAGCCGCTGAGTATCTTTCGGAGACATCTGCACACCGGTGAAATTGGTGCCAAGCTTTGCTGCAGTCGCCATCTTGGTTCTCCTCAGGAAGCCTTGCGAAACAGTTCACCACCCGGCGCCCACTGGTAGCCCGCGGACACGATGTCCGATGCGAGCCCTTGGGAAGCCAGGTGTTTACGGTAGTCAAGCGAGGATTGCGGCTCCTTGGCCTTGTCCACGTAGGCCGTTCCGGCAGAGCGCAGGTCGACCTCGGCCGCCAGTACCTGGCGCACGAAATCGCGTTGGCTCTTGAACTCCACCATCTTCGGCAGCGGGCCGGCCAGGATCTCCGCCGGATCACGGCCCTCGATCTTCTTGAACCATTCGCAGGCGACGTTCAGGTGGCCCAGTTCGTAGTCTAGGAAGCGCTCCCAGATCGCCTTGATCCGCGGATTGGTTTCCTGCTCGGCGCAACTGGCGTACATGTAGACCTCCATCGCCTCGTGCACCAACCACTTCTCGATGTGGCTCTCGCTGGGGTCGGACAACGAGCCATACTGGGTGACGTGCTGCTCTTCCACCGAGGCGATCTCGGCATAGAGCTGCCGCGCCAGCGGATCGGCGAACAGCGGACCGATGTTCTGGTAATAGTCGTGGGTCTGGTATTCCGCACCGGTGATCAGTGCCGCGTGAATCTTGGTGATCAGCGCCGCCGTGTTCTTCTCGTAGTTGTCGCGGATGTCGTTCTGCGGATGGCGATGATGCTCGGAGGTTTTGCGCCCTGGGACGATATCGGTATAACCCTGCAGGATATTGTTGGCATCCTTGCCTTCCAGGCGGTCGAGCATGGCCGAGTAGCGATACAGGTGGTCGAAATCCTCCAGCAGACCGAAGCGATAGGTCTGTGCCTGGTAGGGATCAGGCTCGTTCTGCGCCACCGCGGCAGTGACCTCGATCGCGACCTGTTCATAGGCGACGGTGGTTTCCAGCGGCGAGTGGTCGGCACCGATCAGCCAATTGATCATGGTCGCCTGGTGCTGCTCGGTGCGACGAATCTCGGCCAGCGGCAAGCGCAGCTCCTTGTTGAAACGGGCAATGCCGTGCTTGAGGCGTAGCGAATCGGTTTCCACCCCATTCATGAGGATGATGCGCACGCGGGTAAACGCATCGTCATCGAGCTTGCTGATCGGTTTGCCGGCCATTTCCTTCCATGTGAATTTCTGTTTATCCAGGGGCGTACCTTTGTTGTCGAAAATTCCGGAAAGGGTCTCCATGGAGCCTCCGTTGTCGTGCGTGAATATCGGGCAATCAGGGATCGCGCCGGGAAGTGGGCGATCCTTAAGGCTGACCGGTGAGCCGCGCCGAGAATTCAATTGCCCCCGCCAGGCGGAAAAGTGCTCCAGGCGCGGATGACCGATGAAGCGAGCCAGTCAAGGAATGCCGCCCCGCCAGACATCCCGTGCCTGCCCGCCTCGCCGCTTCGCTTGCCCGCGCTTACAGGGTTTTACCCGCTCGTCGGATAGTCCCGATGGTGCCCCGGGTGGGGCAAGAAGGCGTCGGGGAGGAACTACGCTTCACCTAGGAGCAACGGGCCACTGGTAGAGGCATAGGTGGAAAGCGCTTGCGGTACCCCATGGAGCAGCACGAGTGACGGCGCGCCCCCGGATTGCAATGGCGCAACGCAAGCATCGACCTCGGTTCGCCTCGTACCCATTGCTCAACGGCAAAGATTTTGCACTGGTGAGAACGAATCGATCAGTAACGCTCGGCAGCGCCGAGCGTCCTGCCTGCCATGGGAACCCAGCGATGAAATCCTTGCGACTGCCTGAAGCGTTCAATGCGATTCGGGCGTATTTTTCCCCCCTCCACTTCTATGCCGCGATGGACTCACCCAGCACCATCACGGTCACCATCCGCGACGAAGCCGGCGTCAGTTGCACTCTTGACGGCATTCCTTGCGCGACCTCGCTGTCCCATGCCGAACTCTTCCAACTGATACGCACGGTCGAGGTTCATCTCGAGGCCGCCAATCCCGGGCTCATGGACCAGCTGGCGCGTCCTCGCATGCAGTTCGACGGAAAAAAACTGTCCTGAAGCAGCAAGGCCGGCCACGCCGAACCACGGTATCTGCGCACTGACGATCGGCGCTGCTTCAGCTACGCGACAGGCATCGAAAATCCTCGGATAGCTGTATACTCGCGCGCTATTTTTTCCATGCCGTGAGAACCGAGGCGGCCTGCAATGTCGAAGAAAGTCGGAAATATCGGGTTCGTGTCGCTGGGCTGTCCAAAAGCAACCGTCGACTCCGAGCGCATCCTCACCCAGCTGCGCCTGGAGGGTTACCAGATCGTACCGTCCTACGAGGATGCCGATGTGGTGGTGGTCAATACCTGTGGCTTCATCGACAGCGCCAAGGCCGAATCGCTGGATGCCATCGGCGAGGCGCTCGCCGAGAACGGCAAGGTGATCGTCACCGGCTGCATGGGCGTGGACGAGAACAACATCCGCGGCGTGCATCCCAGCGTGCTGGCCGTTACCGGTCCGCAGCAGTACGAGCAGGTGGTCAATGCCGTGCATGAGGTCGTACCGCCGAGCATCGAGCACGATCCCTTCGTCGACCTGGTGCCGCCGCAGGGCATCAAGCTCACTCCGCGCCACTACGCCTACCTGAAGATTTCCGAAGGCTGCAACCACACCTGCAGCTTCTGCATCATCCCGTCGATGCGCGGCAAGCTGGTCAGCCGGCCGGTGGGCGACGTGCTCTCCGAGGCCGAGCGCCTGGTCAAGGCCGGCGTGAAAGAAATCCTGGTGATCAGCCAGGACACCAGCGCCTATGGCGTCGACCTCAAGTACAAGCTCGATTTCTGGAACGGCCAGCCGGTCAAGACGCGCATGCTCGAGCTGTGCGAGGCGCTCGGCCAGATGGGCGTGTGGGTGCGCCTGCACTACGTCTATCCGTACCCCAACGTCGACGACGTGATCCCGCTGATGGCCGCCGGCAAGATCCTGCCGTACCTCGACATCCCCTTCCAGCACGCCAGCCCGAAGGTGCTCAAGGCCATGAAGCGCCCGGCCTTCGAGGACAAGACCCTGGCGCGCATCCAGCAGTGGCGCGAGGCCTGCCCCGAGCTGACCATTCGTTCCACCTTCATCGTCGGCTTCCCCGGCGAGACCGAGGAAGACTTCCAGTACCTGCTCGACTGGCTCACCGAAGCCCAGCTCGACCGCGTCGGCTGCTTCCAGTATTCGCCGGTCGAGGGCGCGCCGGCCGAGGAAATGGGCCTGGAGCCGGTACCGGACGAGATCAAGCAGGAGCGCTGGGACCGCTTCATGGCACACCAGCAGGCGATCAGCGCCGCCCGCCTGCAGCGCAAGGTCGGCCAGGAAATGGACGTACTGATCGACGAAGTCGACGAGGACGGCGCCATCGGCCGCTCCTGGGCCGACGCTCCGGAGATCGACGGCATGGTCTACGTCGACAGCGAGCGACCACTGCAGCCCGGCGACAAGGTACGCGTACGGGTGACCAACGCCGATGAGTATGACCTCTGGGCCGAGGCAATCTGACCCGCCCGTCGCGAGACGCCCCGCACAGACGGGGCGTTTTCATTTCTACCGCCTGGCAATGCGGCGCTGCGCCCGCTTGCAGCATCGCGGCCAATGGCTATGATCGGCAGCCCGCCTTCGCCTCCGGAGAAAAACCATGTCGTCCGATTCTCGCTTCACTGCCATGCCCGATGCCCACGGTTACTTCGGCCCCTACGGTGGCCAGCTGGTGCCGCCGCACCTCAAGCAGGCCATGGACGACATCGACCTGGCCTACGAAGAGATCCGCCAACGCGAGGATTTCCAGCAGGAACTGGCGGCGCTGTTCGCCGACTACGTGGGCCGGCCGAGCCCGATCTTCCATGCCCGGCGCCTCTCCGAGCAGCTCGGTGGCGCCCAGATCCACCTGAAGCGCGAGGACCTGAACCACACCGGGGCACACAAGATCAATCACTGTCTGGGCGAGGCACTGCTTGCCCGGTTCATGGGCAAGACCAAGGTGATCGCCGAGACCGGCGCCGGCCAGCACGGTGTCGCCCTGGCCACCGCCTGCGCGCTGGTGGGCATCCCCTGCGAAATCCACATGGGCCAGGTGGACATCGAGAAGGAACATCCCAACGTCACCAAGATGAAGATCCTCGGCTGCAAGCTGGTGGCAGTCACCCGCGGCGCGGCGACGCTCAAGGAAGCGGTGGACAGCGCCTTCGAGGAATACCTGAAAGACCCGCACAACTACCTCTACGCCATCGGCTCGGTGGTCGGCCCGCATCCGTTCCCGAAGATGGTCCGCGATTTCCAGTCGATCATCGGTAACGAGGCGCGCGGCCAGTTCCTCGCCAGACACGGCCGCCTGCCGGATCACGTGGTCGCCTGCGTCGGCGGCGGCTCCAACGCCATGGGCATGTTCACCGCCTTCCTCGAAGACGCCGCGGTCGAGCTGGTGGGCATCGAGCCGGCCGGCGAAAGCCTGGACAAGCCCGGCCGCCATTCGGCGACCCTGTCCAAGGGCAAACCCGGCGAACTGCACGGCATGGCCTGCTACGTGCTGGAGGACGCCGAGGGCAACCCGTCCGCGGTGCACTCCATCGCCTCCGGCCTGGACTATCCCGGCGTCGGCCCGCAGCACAGCTACCTCAAGGACATCGGCCGGGTGAACTACCAGACCGCGACCGACCAGGAGTGTCTGGATGCCTTCATGACCCTGTCGCGCGTGGAGGGCATTATCCCTGCCCTGGAAAGCGCCCACGCGGTGGCCTGGGCGATTCGCACCGCACCGACGCTGGGCAAGGACAGCCACATCCTGGTCAACCTCTCCGGCCGCGGCGACAAGGATGCCGACTACGTCGCCAAGCTGCTCGGTCTGTAACGCTTCGCAGCGGGCCGTCGCCGTAACCGGAGCGGCCCGCTGCGCAACGCGGCGCCATAGCGGGTAAGATGCCCAGCCGCCCGTCCGTATCCAGGCCTGCCCCATGCAACACAGCGTCTCGCCGATCGGCTACGTCCGCTCCTGCTTCAAGGAGAAGTTCGCCATTCCGCGCCAACCCAGCCTGGCCCCGGCCGCACGCGGCGTGCTGGAACTGCTTCCGCCGTTCGACAAGGGCGATGCGGTGGCCGGGCTCGAACAGGTCAGCCATGTATGGCTGCTGTTCCTCTTCCATCAGGCGCTGGAAAGCACGCCACGTCTCAAGGTGCGACCGCCGCGCCTGGGCGGCAATCGCATGGTCGGCGTGTTCGCCACCCGCGCGACGCATCGCCCCAACGGTATCGGTCAATCGGTGGTCAGGCTGGATCGGGTCGAAGCGGATCGGCTGTTCGTCTCCGGCATCGACCTGCTGGATGGCACGCCGGTGCTGGACATCAAGCCCTATGTGCCCTACGCCGACGCGCTGCCGGATGCGCGCAACGAAATGGCTGCGGACGCGCCGGCGCTGATCGAGGTGCAGTGGACGGAAAGCGGGTTGCAGCAGGCCCGCCGCGAAGCGCTGCGCCTCGGCGAGCCGCTGGTGGAACTCATCGAGCAATGCCTGGCGCAGGACCCGCGCCCCGCGTACCAGAAGCCGGAGCCCGAGCGGCGCTACGGCGCGCAGTTCTGGGATGTCGACGTGCGCTGGCACTACCCTGCGCCGGGCACGATCCGCGTGCTCGAGGTGATACCCGCGACGCCGCGACCGACCTGAGGCCGGCGCGGCGCGACCTCACTTGCCGGCCGGGGTCAGCAACAGGCGCTGCGTGCCATAGACCTTGTCGAGATTCTCCGTCTTGAACGGGAAGCTCAGGTACTGTGCCTTCAGCCACGCCTCGATGCCGTCGGCGTAGTGCGGGCTGGCCGGGTTGCCGGATTGGCCCGAACTGTTCAGCCCGATCATCGGCTCGTCCAGCCCGAAGTCGACGATGATGCGCATCGCCGGGATCAGCCAGGTATCGAAGTCCGTGCCCAGGTGATAGGCCGAGGCATTCAGCGTACTGTGATCGCCGCCCATGGCATAGGGACCACGATCGAGGTAGTTGCCGATGGCGTTGATCTTGCTGCGCTGGCCGGCCGCCATGTGCGGCGCCAGCTGCGTCGCGCCGGAGGTCCAGCGAGCCGTATGCAGCTTGCCCCATCGCCAGGCGCTGCGCTCGTTGCCGAGACGGCTTTCCAGCAGGCTCACCGCAACGGCCAGGCTGCGCGCCAGGATCGCCGGCTTGTCTTCGCGCTGCGCGGTGCGCTGGTCGTTCCAGAACGGGCTGTCTTCGCGGCCGAGCAGATGGTCCGCCTGGGCCGAATAGGAGGTGTTGGCCGTCTGCACCAGCGCACGCCAGGCCGGCGAGTCCTCAGGCCCCAGTTCGTCGAGGAAGATCTGCCGCGCACTCTCGTGCAGGAAGGCGCCATACAGCGCGGCGTTGGCCGAATCGGCCGCGAGCTTGCCATCGAAGGCGAGCAACCGATCCAGCGCCTCACGCGCCTTGCTGCGTTCGGCGGCCGGCAGCGCATCGATCGCCCGGCGCAGCGGCCCGGCCATACCCGGCGCCTCGAACATCGCCCGCAGCTTGGCGGCGAACGGCGTGACCTGGTCGTACTGCATGGCGATGGTGCTGCGGGTGTCATGCTTGCCGCGCCCGGCCAGCTCCGCCAGCCGCTCATAGCGCTCCGGGCCGTACCAGGAGCTGGACAGCTGCATGCCATAGCCGCGCGGCACGCTGCGCTGGTTGGCGGTGCCTAGCCAGCCCTGGAACGGGTCCTGGTCGTAGGGATGCAGCATCGGGTCGGCATAGCCATCCCAGTCGTAGCGACCGTCCCAGCCCGGCGACGGCACCAGCCCCAGCCCCTCGCGACGGTTGGGGAAACGCCCGGTAACCTGCCAGCCGATCCCCTGCTGGTCGGCGAAGACCAGATTGAGCGCGGCGGCGCGAATCTCCCGGGTCGCCTCGAAGGCCTGGTCCACCGACTGCGCGCGGGACAGGTCGAAGAAGGCGTCCAGCGTGCGATCGGCTTCCAGCTGCGTGGTCTTCAGTGCCAGGCCGTAGCCACTACCGAGCTGCAACGGTTGCAGCGGGTGCTTGCGCTCGCCGAGTACGCTGTTGAGCAGCGGGCCGTTGCGGGTCTCGAAAATGGTCTCGCGGATCGGCCGCTCGCCCTTGACGAAGTAGGTCTCGTGGCGCTCGCGGGCCGGCAGCCATTTGCCATCGGCCAGGTACATCAGCCGCGAGCCTTCGCGACGCACCTGCTCGAGATAGAGGTCCTGGTTGTCGCCCATGACCATGGTCATGCCCCAGCCGAGCTTGCCGTTGAAGCCAGCCACCACGGCAGGGACGCCGGCGATGGTGACGCCCGCCGCCTGGAACTTCGGTGCGCGGACCTGCATGAAATTCCAGTACGAGGGCATCGACAGCGGCAGGTGCGTGTCGTTGGCCAGGATCGGCTTGCCGCTGCGCGTGTTGCTGCCGGCGATGGCCCAGTTGTTGGAGGCCGCCATGCCGGCCGGCGTCAGAGCCGCCAGCGGCTGCGTGGCACGTTCGAGTGCCGCCAGCCCGGGCACGCTGCCACCCAGCTTCAAGCCCTTGAGCTTGTCCGCCTCGTCGAACGGCAACGCCTCGTCCGGGTAGATGGGCAACAGCCAGGCCAGCTTGTCGCTACCCACTTTCTGCGCCATCAGCAACGCGGCGACCTCTTCCTGCAGGTTCTGCGACAGGCCGAAATTCAGCAGGCAGAACACCAGCACCGAATCCTCGGGCTTCCAGTACTCCGGCTTGTAGCCGGACTCGGCGAGGTCCATCGGCAGTTTGTCGCGATGGCGATACAGGTAGGCGTTCACGCCACGGGCGTACACCTCGAAGAACTTCTTCATCCTCGGCGAGGATTCACGGTACAGCAGCTCGGCGCTCTGGCGCAGATTGACCGCGCGCATGAAACGGTCGGTCTCCAGCACGCCGGGGCCGACCATTTCCGCCAGGCGACCCTGGGCCATCAAGCGCAGGCTGACCATCTGGCTCAGCCGGTCGCTGGCGTGGACGTATCCCATGGCGAACAGCGCATCGTGAAACGACGAGGTTTCGATCAGCGGCATGCCCAGCGAATTGCGCCGGATACTCGCACTGCCCGCCAGCCCGGTCAGCGGCTGGATGCCCTGCGCCGGCGGCAGGCTGGCGCTGTAGCGATTGTCGAGATAGGCCTGGCAGCCGCTGAGGCCGAACACGCCGAATGTGGCCACCAGGGCCAGGCGAACCAGAGGGAATGGCAGACGCGAAGACATCGACGGCTCCTGTGCGGGCTGGGCAAGGAAGGACTATCAGACTGGATGGCGCGCAGCGATGACGATCGGGCGATCAGGCGGCGTCGGGGAATTTTGGCAGAGCCTCGTCGAGCAGCCAACGGGCCGAGCGGCGGGCCTCCGCCTTGTGTTGCAGCTCCAGCGCGCTGAAAGTGGCTTCGTGGTGGCGCCGCTCGCGCTTGTCCAGTGCCCTCCAGGCGGCATGGGTCGGCACCTCCCTGGTCGCCTCGAAAAGCACCTGGAAGACCTGGCAACGCGGATGCTGGCCGAGACTGGCGTCGTAGTTGTCGAGCAGCACCTTGATGCGGATCGCCCCTTCGATCAACGGCAACTGCTCGTCCAGCAGGCAGTTGGCGAGGATTCGCAGGTCCTCCGCCAGTGCCAGCTGTTGTTGCTCGCGAGTCTGCGCCTGCAACCGCTCATTGCGCCAGACGCGGCGCCAGAGATACAGCGCACAGCCGGCTAGCGCCACAATCAGCAGCGCTCCGACCACCAGCAGACTCAGCATCAGGGGTGTCATGGCAGGCTCAGGCGCCGTGGCACTTTTTATATTTCTTCTGGCTGCCGCACGGGCAAGGGTCGTTGCGACCGACATCCTTCAGCGGGTTGCGCACCGGCTCCTGGCCGTGGCTGCAATGCGGACCATGCACGTGGTGGTGTTCATGGTCGTGATCGTGGTTGCAATCGGGACCGTGCACGTGGCTTCATGATTCATCTGGGTACTACTCCGGAATAAAGTTACCCGGGATTATCTCGCCATCGCTGGAAATGTGCACGCGCCGGCCGAGCATCAGGCCGGTCTTGATCTCGCCATCCAGGCGATATCGGATCGGACGGTCGGGCTTCTCCAGCAACCGCACGATGTATTTCATATGGCGCCACAGGTTGGTGTGCACCGGCACCTCGTAGTACTCGAAACCATGGGCCGGCACGGTCAGCCAGCCGCTGGACTCGCCGCTGGCCAATTCGATGTCGTTGAGGTGAACGGTATAGATCAGCCCGCGAACGGGCAGGCTGCGGTCGTTGGGGTTGTCGATGCGAAAGCGCAGCATGAACTGCTGTTCCAGCAATCTCGCCTTGATGATATCGACCTTGGTGAGCTGGACCTCGGGGTCCTTGAAGTCACCGGTGAACCAAGTGGAACAACCCACCAGGCCGCCAAGCAAACTCAGCAACACCACTATTTTCACTATTCTTATCGTGCGTGCCTGGCAAAACATTCCGGTACTCCATAGGACGGCCAAGTGTAGCAAGCAACATGCTTGCCGCAATGGGGCCCACCGCAAAATTACCAGTCTCGTGCCGCCGTATGACAACGAGGTTTCCGCCCCCCTCGCCAAGGCACCGGCGAGGGGCATGACCACGGCGCTGTCTAGCCCGCCAGTACCCGGGCGAGCACCGCGCGGGCCTTGCCGATGCCCTCGCGCAGCGCAGCCTCGATCTCAGCCATGGTGATCACGCCGCTCGACTTGCCCGCTGCGGGATTGACCACCAGCGCCAGGCAGGTATAGGGCAACTCCAGCTCGCGGGCGAGTACCGCCTCGGGCATGCCGGTCATGCCGACGATATCGCAGCCATCGCGCTCCATTCGAACGATCTCGGCGACGGTTTCCAGGCGCGGCCCCTGGGTGCAGCCATATACCCCATGACTGCTGAAGGCGAAGCGTTCGGCGGCCAATGCCCCGATCAACCGCTCGCGCAGCTCTTCGTCGTAGGGATAGCTGAAATCGACGTGGGTGACATGCTCGAGGTCGTCCTCGAAGAAGGTATGCGCCCGACCGTAGGTGTAGTCGATCAACTGGTGAGGCACGCAGAAGTGCCCCGGGCCCATTGCCGAATGGATGCCACCCACCGCGTTCACCGCCAGCACGGCCTCGGCGCCGGCCTGCTTCAGCGCCCAGAGATTGGCGCGGTAGTTGACCTGATGCGGCGGGATCCGGTGCGGATGGCCGTGGCGGGCGAGGAACAGGACCTCCCTGCCGGCGTATTCGCCGCGCAGGACTACCGCCGAGGGCGCGCCGTACGGCGTATCGATGTGCTGGGCCTCGTGCAGGACGAAACCACTCAGTTCGGTCAGGCCGGTGCCGCCGATGATGGCATGGACAGTCATGGTCGTTCCTTTGGCAGAGAGGGCGTCATTCGATGAGGCCGGCGGCCTTCAGCGCCCCGAGCGATGCGAGCCAGCGCGGATGCTGCTTGTAGTCCAGCGCCTCGGCCGCCCGGCCGCGCATCCGCGCCAGGGCCGGCGAAGGTTTGACCCCGAGTCGCTGCAGCGCGGCCAGGGCCGATTCGGCGGCAGCACGATCGTTGCACACCAGGCCCATGTCGCAACCGGCGCCCAGCGCGGCCTGGATGCGCCCGGCAGCATCGCCGGCAACATGGGCGCCGGCCATCGACAGGTCGTCGCTGAAGATCACGCCGCGAAAGCCGAGCTCGCCACGCAGGATGTCCTGCAGCCAGCGGCGCGAGAAGCCGGCCGGCTGCTCGTCGACCTGCGGGTAGATCACATGGGCCGGCATCACCGCATCGAGCGTCGGGCTCAAGGCCCGGAAAGGAATCAGGTCATGCCCGCGGAGCTCATCCAGGCTGCGCTCGTCGAGCGGAATCGCCACGTGGGAATCGGCCTCGGCCCAGCCATGGCCGGGGAAATGCTTGCCGGTGGCCGCCATTCCAGCGGCGTGCATGCCGGCGATGAAGGCCTCGATCAGTGCTACCGCACGTTGCGGATCGTCCTCGAAGGCCCGGGTGCCGACCACCGCGCTGCGCTGGTGGTCCAGATCGAGCACCGGCGCGAAACTGAAGTCCAGGCCCACCGCCAGCACCTCGGTGGCCATCACCCAGCCACAGGCTTCGGCCAACTGTCGTCCATCGGCGCAACGGGAAAGCTCACGCATCGCCGGCAGGCGCACGAAGCCCTGGCGCAACCGCTGCACGCGACC
The DNA here is from genome assembly GCF_000582595.1 of Pseudomonas sp. BAY1663. Classification (NCBI taxonomy): domain Bacteria; kingdom Pseudomonadati; phylum Pseudomonadota; class Gammaproteobacteria; order Pseudomonadales; family Pseudomonadaceae; genus Pseudomonas; species Pseudomonas sp. BAY1663. The sequence goes on along the minus strand of NZ_AZSV01000020.1, from coordinate 45,431 downwards.
GCCCTCCTGATCCACCGCCAGCAAAAGGTCGGGGCGCAGCGCGCGAATCGCCCGGCACAGCTCCTGCACCTGGCGCGGGTGCTCGATATTGCGGGCGAACAGGATCAGCCCGCCGACTTCCGGCTGGCGCAGCAGGTGGCGGTCCTCGGCGGTCAGCCAGGTGCCGCCGATGTCCAGCATCAATGAACCTTGCATGAAATGAGCGAGTCCTCAGTCGAGTGCGGCGACGGCCCAGGCCGGGCAGGCGGCCTCTTCGATGCGCACTGCGCAATGGGCCGGCACCTGTGGGAAAAGTTCCAGCAAATCCGCACTGTGCAGGCGGATGCAGCCGTGGGAAAGCGGCACGCCCAGGGGCTCGTGGTCCGGTGTGCCGTGCAGATAGATATAGCGGCGGAACGTATCGACCTCGCCAAGCCGGTTCACACCGGGTTCGCAGCCACTGAGCCAGAGTATCCGGGTGAGAATCCAGTCGCGACCGGGAAACCGTTCGTGCAGCGCCTCGGACCAGACCTCGCCGGTCCAGCGCCGCCCGCGCAGCACCGCCCCGGCCGGCAACCCTTCGCCGATACGCGCGCGTACCTGGTGCAACCCGCGCGGCGTGCAACCGGAGCCATTGCGCTCGCCAACGCCGTTACGCGCGGTGGAAACGGGCAGACGAAGGCGTAGCCGGCCTTCGGCGAAGCCGTAAAGTCGTTGATCGGCAATGGAGATATGCAACAGGTCGAGAGGCGTCATAGGCGGCTAGCTTAGCCGATAGACCGCCGGCCTTGTAGCTCAAGCCTTGGCCGGCATCGCCACCGCGTTGCGCCTGGCCACCGGCTGCGCCTGCGCGAGCGTGGCATCCTCGACGCCACTATCGGCACGCATGCCCGCCGCGAGAAAAGGCACCATCATGCGCATGACCTGCTCGATGGAGGTTTTCACGCCGAAGTCGTTCTCGGCGATCGCCCGCAACGCCTTGATGCCCGACATGCTGAAGGCCGCCGCACCGAGCATGAAATGCACGCGCCAGAACAGCTCGAGAGGAGGAATCGCCGGCGCCGCCTCGTGCACCTTGAGCATGTAGCGGCGGAACACCTTGCCATACATATCTTCGAGGTAACGTCGCAGGTGGCCCTGGCTCTGGCTGAAGGACAGCCCCAGCAGGCGCATGAAGATGGAGAGATCGTCGCCGCTGCGTGGCTTGACCGCCAGCGCCTGCTCGACGAGGATTTCCAGCAGCTCCTCCAGCGTGTCCGGCTTGCTCGTCAAGGCCTCGCGGCGGTCCAGTTCACGCTCGAGGCTGACGCAGAAAGGACCGAGAAAACGCGAGAAAACCGCCTGGATCAGCGCCTTCTTCGAGCCGAAGTGGTAATTCACCGCCGCCAGGTTGACCCCAGCCTTGCTGGTGATCAGGCGAAGCGAAGTCTCGGCGAAGCCTTTTTCCGCGAACAGCTGTTCCGCTGCATCAAGAATGCGCTCAACTGTTTCCGACTGCGCCATGCCCCCTCCGAAAGACAAACATCCGTTTGAAACTTACGTTTCAGCCACCCACAAGTCAACCATGAAACCCCGCACGAGACTAGCGTCATCGTCGCAGGGCTTTCTCCCCCGCACCCCGCCTGCCCCGGGACCGGCGAAACAGTCATTGCCAAGGCCCGATCACTGTATATAATCCCAGGCACTGTATAAAAGAACAGAGACCGCCATGATCAAGCTGACGCCCCGCCAGTCGGAAATCCTCGCCTTCATCAAGCGTTGCCTGGAAGACAATGGCTACCCGCCTACCCGCGCGGAAATCGCCCAGGAGCTCGGCTTCAAGTCCCCCAATGCGGCCGAGGAGCATCTCAAGGCGCTCGCCCGCAAAGGCGCCATCGAGATGACGCCCGGCGCTTCCCGCGGGATACGTATTCCCGACTTCGAACCCGCCACCCAGGAATCCGGTCTGCCGATCATCGGCCGCGTCGCGGCGGGCGCTCCGATCCTGGCCCAGCAGCATGTCGAGGAATCCTGCCAGATCAACCCCGCTTTTTTCCATCCACGCGCCGATTATCTACTGCGTGTTCGTGGCATGAGCATGAAGGACATCGGCATTTTCGATGGCGACCTGCTGGCGGTGCACACCACCCGTGAAGCACGCAATGGCCAGATCGTGGTCGCGCGGGTCGGCGACGAGGTTACCGTCAAGCGCTTCAAGCGCGACGGCAAGAAAGTCTGGCTGCTGGCGGAAAACCCGGAATTCGCCCCCATCGAGGTCGATCTCGAACATCAGGAATTGGTGATAGAAGGCTTGAGCGTCGGCGTCATACGCCGCTAAGGAGAGGTTCATGCAGTACCAGACCAGCACTTCCCGGCCACAACTTTCCCTGTTCGACGGCGTCATCGCCCATAGCCTGACGCCCTTCGGCGAGATGAAGCCACGCAGCAAGCCCGAGCAGGAACACCTGAGCGAACTGAGCCTCAGCGGCAGCAGTGAACATTGCCACCTGCTGCTCGCGCCCATCCTGCGCGAACTCGGTGATGCCGCGGACAGCCGCTGGCTGACCCTGATCGCCCCGCCCGCCTTTCTCTCGCAGAACTGGCTGCGCAAGTGCGGGCTGAACCGTGAACGCATCATCCTGCTGCAGCCGCGCGACGCCGAAGGCGCACTGGAGCTCGCCTGCAAGGCGCTCGCTTCGGGCTGCAGCCACACCGTCGTCAGTTGGCTCGGGCAACTCGACGCCCTCACCCGCAACAAGCTGCGCGCCGCCGCCGCGCTTGGCGAAGCGCAAAGCCTCAATATCCGCCTGGGTTGTTGAGTCGCAAAGCACAGGGAACGTGCTGCCCCCTCCGAAGCAGGCCCTCGACCTGCTGCCACCGACCGCCTCCCGCCTCAATGCAGAACGCGCGGCTCCTCGTCCTCCCGCTCGAAATCGCCTTCCGTCATGCGGCCGGCCATCTGCACCCCGACATTGAACATTGCCTTGGCGATTTCGACATGCTGCCCCTGCAGGAACAACTTGGCATCATCGGAGAAATCCAGCGTGACCAGCACCTCCTCGTCCTCGGCGCGGCGAAGCACGATGCGCCCGTCGGGTAGCTCGACGATTTCCAGAAAAGATGTAGGCATGGATCAGCTCCGCATGAAAGGCGGGCATTGTACCAGCCGACTACCGACAGAACAGCTGTTGGCCGACCGAAGCAGGCCTTCATTGCCTCCAATCGGAAGAGCGATCCTGCACGTGGCAATGCCAACAACGTAGGATGTGCTGAAAAAGAAAGTGGGCGTCTCGACGCGCCCCGAGAACAGGACTGCACATGACGATCCGCACCTTGCTGCTCACCACCCTGGCCATGCTCGCATTCGCCGGCAACTCGATTCTTTGCCGCATTGCCCTGAGGGACACCGGCATGGACCCTGCCAGTTTTACCGGGCTGCGTATATTCGCCGGCGCAATCGCGCTCTGGCTGCTGCTGCGCATCCGCCGGCCCAACCAACCGCTGAGCGGAGACTGGCTCAGTGCGTGCGCCCTGTTCGCCTATGCCGCGAGCTTCTCCTTCGCCTATCTCAGCCTGGATGCGGGGGCCGGTGCGCTGCTGCTGTTCGGCGCGGTGCAGCTGAGCATGCTGGCCTGGGGCTTGCTGAAGGGCGAGCGGTTCAGTCGAGGGCAGATAATCGGCCTACTGCTCGCCCTGAGCGGGTTGCTGATCCTGTTGCTGCCGGGAAGCCGCGCACCGGCGCTCGATGGCGCCATGCTGATGCTGCTGTCAGGTGTGGCCTGGGGCGTGTATTCGCTGCGGGGACGGGCGGCCAGCAACCCGCTCGCGGCAACCGCGGGCAACTTCGTCAGGGCCGTTCCATTCGCAGCGCTGCTGTGTCTCATCCTGATGGGACAGCAGCAATGGGATCGGGCGGGCGTAGTCTATGCGCTACTCTCCGGCGCGCTGACTTCAGGCATCGGCTACGCCATCTGGTACGCGGCCATGCCCGGTCTGGTGGCGATACAGGCCGCCAGCGTACAGCTCAGCGTTCCCCTGCTCACCGCGATTGCCGGCGCCTGCTGCTGGGGGAGGCGCTGACGGCAACGCTGCTCGTCTCCGGCGCGGCCATACTCGGCGGCATCGCCCTGGTGCTGAGGATCAGGTACCGCGCATGATGCCGCGGCGGGCGCGTCTCACCACTCCGTCAGCGATTCGCGAAAGCGCAACGCCAAGCCCTTGAGGTTCTGCCGCCAGGCCTCCAGTTCGGCCCGTGGCAAGGGCGGGACTTCCTCTTCGAGCTGACCGCCTCGATCAGCGGCTGGCGCGGATCGGTCTTGACCTTCGCCGGCGCCCGTGGCGCCTCGAACAGCGCGTCATAGGCACCGAGCAGTTGAGACAGCCAGGTGTCCGGCTGTTCGGACAGTTCCAGCAATTCGGCAAGCTCGGGACTCGGCGCGGCTTCGAGCACGTCACGGGTGAGGAACGCCGCCACCGCGCGGGCACCCGCGCCGGACGTGCGATAGTAGCCGGCGATCTCGTGGCACAGCCCCAGCAGAGCGCCGTAGAGATGGAACAGGCAGGCTTCGCGCTCGGCCTGGATCAACCCCTGGGAGTTCAGCGACGCGGCCTCTTCGGCCTTGCGCCAGCTATCCAGCGACAGGCCGGCGAAAAAGATCTTCTGGTTGGTGCGGGTGTAGAGCTCGTGAGCCATGGGATGCTCTCCGAAAAGGGGATGTTGCAGAGAATGAACCTTCGCGCGGCATCGCGCCAATAGCACGTCCGTGCCACTGGGGGATAACGGAAGCTGGCCACGGCGCCGGTATCGAAGCGCGCCGGCCCAGGCGCCCGCTCATCGGACCACCGGGCCGGCAAGGCCTGTCAGCGCTTGTCTTCGACCTTCCACTTGCCGCCGTCGTAGAAGGCCTTCCAGCCGGTGGGCTTGCCGTTGACCTCGGACTGGACGTACTGCTCCTTGCTCTTGCGGCTGTAGCGGATCACTGCCGGACGGCCTTCCGGGTCCTGCTGCGGCGCCTCGAGCAGGAAGTGATACTTCGGATCGATCTCGCCCTTGTGCGGGATCAGCTCCTGCACCAGCGGCGCGCGGGTTTCGCGGTTCTTCGGGAACTGGCTGGCGGCGAGGAACAGCCCCGAAGCGCCGTCGCGCAGCACGTAGGTGTCGTCGACCTTCTCGCAGCGCAGTTCCGGCATCTTCACCGCATCCATCTTCGGCGGCGCCGGCTCGCCGTTCTTCAGCAGCTTGCGGGTGTTCTTGCACTCGGCATTGGTGCAGCCGAAGAACTTGCCGAAACGGCCGGTCTTGAGCTGCATTTCACTGCCGCACTTGTCGCATTCCAGGCTCGGCCCCTCGTAGCCCTTGATGCGGTACTGGCCCTTCTCGATTTCATAACCGGAGCAATCCGGGTTGTTGCCGCAGATATGCAGTTTCTGCGTCTCGTCGAGCAGATAGGCATCCATTGCGGTGCTGCAGATCGGGCAGCGGCGCTTGCCAAGCAGCACGCGGGACTCGGACTCACCCTCGTCATCGGCGGCGATCTCGTCACCTGGGATCAGGTTGACCGTCGACTTGCAGCGCTCCTTCGGCGGCAGGCTGTAGCCGGAGCAGCCGAGGAACACGCCGGTCGAGGCGGTGCGGATCATCATCGGCCGGCCACAGACCTTGCACGGGATGTCGGTCAGCGTCGGCTGGTTGGCGCGCATGCCGTTCTCGCTGGCCTCGGCGACTTCCAGTTTCTTGCGGAAATCGCCGTAGAACTCGTCGAGCACGTGCTTCCAGTCGCGCTCGCCCTGGGCGACGTCGTCCAGGTGCTCTTCCATGCCGGCGGTGAAGCCGTAGTCCATCAGGTTGTTGAAGCTCTCGGAGAGGCGTTCGGTGACGATGTCGCCCATCTTCTCCGAGTAGAAACGACGGTTGTGCAGCGAGACGTAGCCGCGATCCTGGATGGTCGAGATGATCGCCGCGTAGGTCGACGGCCGGCCGATGCCACGCTTCTCCATTTCCTTGACCAGGCTGGCTTCGGAATAGCGCGCCGGCGGCTTGGTGAAGTGCTGGCTCGGATCGAGCTTGAGCAGCTTCATGTCGTCGCCCTTGTTCATTTCCGGTAGCACGTCGTCCTCGCCGGCCTTGCTCTGCTGCGGCATGACTTTGGTGTAGCCGTCGAACTTGAGGATGCGGCCCTTGGCGCGCAACTCGAAGTCACCGGCGCTGACCGTCACGCTGGTGGACAGGTACTGCGCTGGCGGCATCTGGCAGGCGACGAACTGGCGCCAGATCAGCTCATACAGGCGCTCGGCGTCGCGCTCCATGCCGGACAGCTGGTTGGGCCGCAGGTTGACGTCGGACGGGCGGATCGCCTCGTGCGCCTCCTGAGCGCCCTCCTTGCTCGAATAGACGTTGGGCTTCTCGGGCAGGTATTTGTTGCCGAACTCGTCCTCGATGAAGCCGCGCACCATGGCGATGGCGTCGGCCGAGAGGTTGGTCGAGTCGGTACGCATGTAGGTGATGTAGCCCGCCTCGTAGAGCCGCTGGGCCATCATCATGGTCTTCTTCACACCGAAGCCCAGGCGATTGCTCGCCGCCTGCTGCAGCGTCGAGGTGATGAAAGGCGCCGACGGCTTGCTGCTGGTCGGCTTGTCCTCGCGCTTGCTGACGCTGTACTTCGCGCCCTTGAGCTTCTCCAGCGCAGCAGTGGCCTGCGCCTCGTTCAGCGGCTTGAACGCCTCGCCGTTCTCGCGGGCGACTTCGAAACGCACCTTGGCCTGCTGCGCGGTGGCCAGGTCGGCATGCACTTCCCAGTATTCTTCCGGAACGAAGGCGCGAATCTCACGCTCGCGCTCGACCACCAGCTTCACCGCCACCGACTGCACGCGACCGGCAGACAGCCCACGGGCGATCTTCGCCCAGAGCAACGGCGAAACCATGTAGCCGACCACGCGGTCGAGGAAGCGCCGCGCCTGCTGCGCGTTGACCCGGTTCAGGTCGAGTTCGCCGGGTTCGGCGAAGGCTTCCTGGATCGCCTTCTTGGTGATCTCGTTGAACACCACGCGCTTGTAGCGGCTGTCGTCGCCACCGATGGACTCGCGCAGGTGCCAGGCGATGGCCTCCCCTTCCCTATCCAAGTCGGTCGCGAGATAGATGGTGTCGGCTTCCTTGGCCAGGCGGCGCAGTTCCTCGATCACCTTCTCCTTGCCGGGCAGGATCTCGTACTTGGCCTTCCAGCCGTGCTCGGGATCGACGCCCATGCGCGCGACCAACTGGCGCTTGGCCTTTTCCTTGGGCGACAGCGCGGGCGCCTCGGCGGCGGCCTTGCCGCGCTTGACCGGCTCCTTGCTGGCCGAACCGCTGGTAGGGAGGTCGCGGATATGGCCGATACTCGACTTCACCACGTACTGGTTACCCAAATACTTGTTGATTGTCTTGGCCTTGGCCGGTGATTCCACGATGACCAGCGATTTACCCATGGAGAGGAGAGTTCCTGAATCGAGAGGTGAACAGAGGCGACGCTTCGGCAGTGTGAATACCCGTGCCAGCGGCGGTCGGCAAGGCATCAGCGAACGCTAGCGCGGAATTTGCGAACGGCGGCCCACAAGCCTGCCCGTTATCCCCCGATGACGTCTGGCGCGAATCAGCACCACTGAATGCCGGTAAACCGGACGCTGAAGGTTTCGCTCTGTCTAAAAAGCACCGCTATATATAGTGGCGATGGAGGTGAGGTCAAGCGCGAGCCTGCTGGCCGCATGCCAGTTCAACCCTCAAAAAGGCTCGGCTCGACCTCGATCAAGCGAACCGCGGGACGGTTTCGCCATTGACATCGACGGTTTCGCTGAACATCGACAGCGGCCGAACCCAGAGGCCACGTTCCCCGTACAGCGCCTGGTAGAACACCATCGGCTCCTCCGTCTCGGAATGCCGCGCCACGGCGAATACGCGGTATTCGGGGCCCTTGTAGTGGCGATAACGCCCCGGCTGCAACTGCATGCCTACCTCCACGCAACGACAAAAAAAGAAAAACCGGGGCACCAGGCCCCGGCTTCCATGCACCGGCTGACAAACCCTGCCCGCGAACCTGCGGACGCGGCTATCAGCCTAGCGCAGTCATTTGCATCTGTCTGTCAGAGGCGTTCGAAGACCGTGCTGATCCCCTGGCCCAGACCGATACACATGGTGGCGATACCGAGGGTACCGTTGTTCTGCTTCATCACGTTCAGCAGGGTGCCGGAGATACGCGCACCGGAGCAGCCGAACGGATGCCCCAGGCGATGGCGCCGCCGTGCAGGTTGACCTTCTCGTCCATCTTGTCGAGCAGCTTGAGATCCTTGAGCACCGGCAGCGCCTGTGCCGCGAAGGCTTCGTTGAGCTCGACGTGGCTGATGTCGTCCATGGTCAGGCCGGCGCGCTTGAGCACCTTCTGCGTCGACGGCACCGGGCCGTAGCCCATGATCGCCGGATCGACACCGGCCACTGCCATGGCGCGAACCACGGCCATCGGCTGGATGCCCAGGTCCTTGGCGCGCTGCGCGGACATGACGATCATGCAGGACGCGCCGTCGGTGATCTGCGAGGACGTGCCCGCGGTGACGGTGCCACCCTTCGGGTTGAACGCCGGCTTGAGCTCGGCCAGGCTCTCGAGGGTGGTCTCGGGACGAATGGTCTCGTCGTAGTCGAACACCTTGAGGAAGCCGTTTTCGTCGTAGCCCTGCATCGGGATGATCTCATCCTTGAACAGGCCCTCGACGGTGGCCTTGTGCGCCAGGCGGTGCGAACGCTCGCCGAAGGCGTCCTGCTGCTCGCGGCCGATGCCGTGCATCTTGCCGAGCATTTCCGCGGTCAGGCCCATCATGCCCGAGGCCTTGGCGGCATACAGCGACAGCTGCGGGTTCGGGTCGACGCCGTGCATCATGCCCACATGGCCCATGTGCTCGACGCCGCCGACGACGAACACGTCGCCGTTGCCGGTCTGGATCGCCTGCACGGCGGTGTGCAGCGCGCTCATCGACGAACCGCACAGGCGGCTGACGGTCTGCGCGGCGCTGGTGTGCGGGATGCGGGTCAGCAGCGAGGCCATGCGGGCGATGTTCCAGCCCTGCTCCAGGGTCTGGTTGACGCAGCCCCAGATCACGTCCTCGACCTCGGCCGGATCGACCTTCGGATTGCGCGCCAGCACGCCTTCGATCAGCTGCGCGGACAGGGTTTCGGCGCGGGTGTTACGGTGCATGCCGCCCTTGGAACGCCCCATCGGGGTACGGCCGAAGTCGACAATGACTGCATCTCTCGGATTCAGGCTCATATCTTCACTCTCACTCGATTAACCGTAGAAGCGCTGGCCGTTGGCGGCCATCTCGCGCAGCTTCGCGGTCGGGTGGTACAGCGGGCCCAGGTCGGCGTACTTGTCGGCCAGCGCGACGAACTCGGCGACACCGATCGAATCGATGTAGCGCAGCGCACCACCACGGAAGGGTGGGAAGCCGATGCCGTAGATCAGGCCCATGTCGGCTTCGGCAGCGCTCTCGACGATGCCGTCTTCCAGGCAGCGGACGGTTTCCAGGCACAGCGGAATCATCATGTAGTTGACGATGTCCTCGTCGGACAGCTCGCGGGTCTCGCTGACGATCGGCTTGAGCAGCTCGTAGGCTTGGGGGTCGACCACCTTTTTCGGCTTGCCCTTCTTGTCCACTTCATAGGCGTAGAAGCCCTTGCCGTTCTTCTGGCCGAGGCGGTTGGCCTCGTACATGACGTCGACGGCGGTCTTGCTGTCGTCCTTCATGCGGTCCGGGAAGCCTTCGGCCATCACGTCGCGGCCGTGGTGGCCGGTGTCCATGCCGACGACGTCCATCAGGTAGGCCGGGCCCATGGGCCAGCCGAACTTCTCCATCACCTTGTCGGCACGGGCGAAGTCGACGCCGTGGGCGATGGCGCGGGCGAAGCCGCCGAAGTACGGGAACAGCACGCGGTTGACCAGGAAGCCCGGGCAATCGTTGACCACCACCGGGCTCTTGCCCATCTTCTTGGCGTAGGCGACGGTGGTGGCGATGGCGGTTTCGCTGGTCTTCTCGCCGCGGATCACTTCCACCAGCGGCATCATGTGCACGGGATTGAAGAAGTGCATGCCGCAGAAGTTTTCCGGACGCTTGAGCGCCTGGGCCAGGTAGCTGATGGAGATGGTCGAGGTGTTGGAGGCGATGATCGCGTCTTCGCGCACCTGGCCTTCCACCTCGGCCAGCACGGCGTGCTTGACCTTCGGATTCTCCACCACGGCTTCCACGACGATGTCGACATTGCCGAAGTCGCCGTAGGACATGGTCGGGCGGATCGCGTTGAGCGCCTGGGCCATCTTCTCGGCGGTCAGGCGACCTTTTTCCACACGCTTGCCAAGCAGCTTGGAGGCCTCGTCCAGGCCCATCTGGATACCCTCTTCGCGGATATCCTTCATCAGGATCGGCGTGCCCTTGACGGCCGACTGGTAGGCGATGCCGCCGCCCATGATGCCGGCGCCGAGTACGGCAGCGAGCTTCACGTCGCGCGCCTGCTTGTCGTAGGCCTTGGCCTTCTTCTTCAGCTCCTGGTCGCTGAGGAACAGCCCGACCAGGCTCTCGGCGACCGAGCTCTTGGCCAGCTTGACGAAGCCGGCGGCCTCGACTTCCAGCGCCTTGTCACGGCCGAAGTTGGCAGCCTTCTGGATGGTCTTGATAGCTTCGACCGGGGCCGGGTAGTTCGGGCCGGCTTGCCCTGCGACGAACGCCTTGCTGGTTTCGAAGGCCATCATCTGCTCGATGGCGTTGAGCTTGAGCTTGTCCAGCTTCGGCTGGCGCTTGGCCTGGTAGTCCAGCTCTCCGGAGATGGCGCGCTTGACCAGGTCCAGGGCTGCTGCCTGCAGCTTCTCGGGTGCGACCACGGCGTCGACCGCGTGCACCTTGAGGGCGTCTTCGGCGCGGTTTTCCTTGCCTGAGGCGATCCACTCGACGGCGTTGTCGACACCGATCAGGCGCGGCAGGCGCACGGTGCCGCCGAAGCCCGGGTAGATGCCCAGCTTGACTTCCGGCAGGCCGACCTTGGCAGTAGCGGACATGACGCGATAGTCCGCCGCCATGCACATCTCGAAGCCGCCACCCAGGGCGATGCCGTTGATGGCGACGACGGTGGGCACGCCCAGGTCTTCGAAATCGCTGAAGATCTTGTTGGCTTCGAGGTTGCCGGCGACCAGTTCCTCGTCGGGCAGCTTGAAGTTGTCGACGAACCCGGTGATGTCGGCGCCGACGATGAACACGTCCTTGCCGCTGGTGACGATCACGCCCTTGACCGACGCGTCGGCCTTGATGGCATCGACGGCCTGGCGCAGATCGTTGAGCGTGAGGCGATTGAACTTGTTGACGGACTCACCCTTGAGGTCGAAATTCAATTCGACGATGCCGCTCTCAAGAGCCTTAACCGTGATGGCTTTACCTTCGTAAATCATCAACTGATCTCCAGGTATGGAAACTGAACGTTACGTGTCTCACGTCTTCGGCCCGGACACGACCGTCGCCTGACCGGCGAAACGACACCCAGCGACACGATAATCCGGGTGACCGGCATTTGCAGAGGCAAACGCTCGATTCATACGCCCGTTTGATTTGGGTCGGCACACCTTCGGGGAAAAGCGCAGCGTTGTCAATCGGCTGGTTTACCTAAGCGAAAGACACCTGCAAGCGGGCATTTCGCGACCGCCTGGTCATCATCGACAGCGCCGATCTGCCTGCATTCACTGCGGCGATGATCAAGTTGCCCTGCGAGCCGAATGGCTGAAACCGCGCCCTACCAACCGAGTCAATCCTAGACGTAGTCGAGCAGGTACACTGCCGCATTTCGTTGCATGCCATGAGCGGACCAACTCCGGAGTACTGTATGTCCCAAGCCCCCATCGCCCGCGCCGACACCGGCATCGATCCCTACCGCTGGCTGGAGAATCGCGACGCCGACGACGTGCTCGCCTACCTCAAGGCGGAGAACGCCTATCTCGAGGAACAGCTCGCCGACCAGGCCGAACTGCGCGAAACGCTGTTCCAGGAAATCAAGGGGCGCATCCGCGAAACCGATCTGTCGCTGCCCTCGCCCTGGGGTCCGTGGCTGTACTACCAGCGCACCACCGCCGGCGACGAGTACCCACGCCACTACCGCTGCCCGCGCCCGCTGGATGGCTCGCTGAACGTGGACGAAAGCGCCGAGCAGCTGCTGCTCGACCCCAACGAACTGGCCGGTGGCGGTTTTCTTTCGCTCGGCGCGTTCAGCATCAGCCAGGACCACGGCAAGCTGGCCTACAGCCTCGACCGCGAAGGCGACGAGATCTACCGGCTGTACGTCAAGGACCTGGCCAGTGGCGAAGTCAGCGCCCTGCCCTTCGACGACTGCGACGGCAGCATGACCTGGGCCAACGACAGCCAGACGCTGTTCTTCGGCGAACTCGACGAGACCCACCGGCCACACAGGATTCATCGCCACCGTCTCGGCGAAAGCGACAGCAGCGAGGTCTTCCACGACCCCGACGGGCGCTTCTTCGTGCACTGCTACCGCGCCAGTTCCGATCGCCAGTTGGTGATCCTCTCCCACAGCAAGACCACCAGCGAAGCCTGGGTGCTCCCGGCCGACGAACCGCAGGGCCAGTGGACCTGCCTGGCGCCGCGCCAGGAGGAGCACGAATACTTCCCCGACCACGGCCTCTACGAAGGCCAGTGGAGCTGGTTGATCCGCAGCAACCAGGCCGGGATCAACTTCGCCCTGTATCGCGCCGACGAGGCGCGAGCGGGCCGCGAGCACTGGCAGGAGCTGGTGCCGCACAGCGACGCGGTGATGCTCGAGGACGTCAGCCTGAATGCCGAGGCGATCACCCTGACCCTGCGCGAAAGCGGCCTACCCGTGATCGAGGTGCGGCCGCAGGGCGTCCAGCCCTATCGCCTGCAGTTGCCCGATGCGGCCTACAGCCTGCACGTGCAGAACTCGCTGGAATTCACCAGCACGGTGATCCGCCTGCGCTACGAGGCGCTCAACCGCCCGGCGCAGATCCGCCAGCTGACCCTGGCCGATGGCACCCAGGCCGTACTCAAGGAAACCCCGGTGGAAGGGCCGTTCGACGCCGACGCCTACGAAAGCCGGCGCATCTGGGCCACCGCCGAGGACGGCACGCGAATCCCGATCAGCCTGGTGGCGCGCCGCGACAGCTTCGGCAAGTCGGCGCCGCTCTATCTCTACGGCTACGGCGCCTATGGCCACAGCCTCGACCCCTGGTTCTCGCACGCGCGGCTGTCGTTGCTCGACCGCGGCTTCGTCTTCGCCATCGCCCATGTGCGCGGCGGTGGCGATCTCGGCGAGGCCTGGTACCGCGCCGGCAAGCTGGAGCACAAGCCGAACACCTTCAACGACTTCATCGCCTGCGCCGAGAAGCTGCTGGCCAACGGCTACACCACGCCGCAGCGCCTGGCCATCAGCGGCGGCAGCGCCGGCGGGCTGCTGATCGGCGCGGTGCTCAACCTGCGCCCGGAGCTGTTCGGCGCGGCCATCGCCGAAGTGCCCTTCGTCGACGTGCTCAACACCATGCTCAACGCCGACCTGCCGCTGACCGTGACCGAGTACGACGAATGGGGCGATCCCAACCAACCCGAGGTGCACGAGCGGATCAAGGCCTATGCGCCCTACGAGAACGTCCGCGCCCAGGCCTACCCGGCGCTGCTGGCGGTGGCCGGCTACAACGACAGCCGCGTGCAGTACTGGGAAGCGGCCAAATGGGTGGCCAAGCTGCGCGCCACCCGCAGCGACGACAACCTGCTGCTGCTCAAGACCGAGTTCGGTGCCGGCCATGGCGGCATGAGCGGGCGCTACCAGGCGCTCAGGGACGTGGCGCTGGAATATGCGTTCATCCTCAAGGTGTTCGGTATGGCCGGGTAGCGTCGGCACCCGGGGCTGTTCGGGTAATTGGAGCGGGCGGAGTTGCAGGCTGCCCACTGGAGCCTTCCGACGCCGAGCTGCAGCGACCGAGGCACAATGCCCAGGTCGCCACCGGCAGCGACACGCTGAAGACGCCCCCGGCCGGGGGCTAGCGCAGGCGGGCCTACGGCCCGTATCGCCGCGGGGTCGCGCCTCCCACGGGGTCCGATGTGGGCTCGCTGCTTTTTGTGGGTGCGACCTCGCGGCGATGCTTTTGGCAGGCCAAGCGAACGGTACTGCCCGGCCTCATCCCTCATACGCGTTCCATCGCCTTGTGGTTATCGATCAACTGGTCCACCACGCTCGGGTCGGCCAGCGTGGAGGTATCGCCGAGCGAGTCGTATTCGTTGGTGGCGATCTTGCGCAGCAACCGGCGCATGATCTTGCCCGAACGCGTCTTCGGCAGGCCCGGCGCCCATTGGATCACGTCCGGCACGGCGATCGGGCCGATCTCGCGGCGCACCCACTGCTGCAGTTCCTGGCGCAGCGCATCCGACGGCTGCACGCCTGACACCAGCGTCACATAGACGTAGATCGCCTGGCCCTTGAGCTTATGCGGCACCCCCACCGCCGCGGCCTCGGCGACCTTGGCGTGGGCGACCATGGCGCTCTCGATCTCGGCGGTACCCATGCGGTGGCCGGAGACGTTGAGCACATCGTCGACCCGGCCGGTGATCCAGTAGTAGCCGTCCTCGTCGCGCCGGGCGCCATCACCGGTGAAGTACATGCCGCGGAAGGTCTTGAAGTAGGTGTCGACGAAGCGGTCGTGGTCCTTGTAGATGGTGCGCATCTGCCCCGGCCAGGAATCGAGGATCACCAGGTTGCCCTCGGCCGGCCCTTCCAGCAGGTTGCCGAGATTGTCCACCAGCCCGGGCACCACGCCGAACATCGGCCGGGTGGCGGATCCCGGCTTGAGTGTGGTCGCGCCCGGCAACGGGCTGATGAGGATGCCGCCGGTCTCGGTCTGCCACCAGGTATCGACGATCGGGCAGCGCGATTGTCCCACGGTTTCGTAGTACCAGTGCCAGGCCTCGGGGTTGATCGGCTCGCCTACCGTGCCGAGCAGCCGCAGGCTGGAACCGTCGGCGCCCTGCACGGCAGCCGCGCCCTCGGCCATCATCGCGCGGATCGCCGTTGGCGCGGTGTAGAGAATGTTGACCTTGTGCTTGTCGATGATCCGGGCGACACGGGTGACGTCCGGATAGTTCGGCACCCCCTCGTACATCAGCGTGGTCGCACCGTTGGCCAACGGGCCGTAGATCAGGTAGCTGTGGCCGGTGATCCAGCCGATATCCGCGGTGCACCAGTAGATGTCGCCGGGACGGTAGTCGAAGACGCGTTCATGGGTCAGCGCGACGTACAGCAGGTAGCCGCCGCAGGTGTGCATCACGCCCTTCGGCTTGCCGGTGGAACCGGACGTATAGAGGATGAACAGCGGCTCCTCGGCGCCCATTTCCTTCGGTGCGCAGACTTCGCTGGCAACGCGCATCAGGTCGTCGTAGCGGATGTCGCGATGCGGGTGCCAGCGGATGTCGGCGCCGGTACGGCGAACCACGATGATCTTCTGCACGCAATTGGTCTGCGGGTTGGTCAGCGCTTCGTCGACGTTCTCCTTCAGGGGGATGCGCTTGCCACCGCGGATGCCTTCGTCGGCGGTGATCACCACCTTCGAGTTGCCGTCGATGATGCGTCCGGCCAGCGCCTCCGGCGAGAAGCCGCCGAACACCACCGAATGGATCGCACCGATGCGCGCGCAGGCGAGCATGGCGACGGCCGCCTCGGGGATCATCGGCATGTAGATGGTCACCACGTCGCCGCGATGCACGTCCTGGCCACGCAGGGCATTGGCGAACTTGCTGACCTGCAAGTGCAGCTCGCGATAGGTGATTTCGCGATGCTCCTCGGGATCGTCCCCCTCCCAGATGATCGCCACCTGGTCGCCGCGCGCCTGCAGGTGGCGGTCCAGGCAGTTGGAGGAGACATTCAGCGTGCCATCGGCGAACCACTTGATGTCCACATGGTGGTCGTCGAACGAGGTGCGCTTGACCTCCGTGAAGGGCCTGATCCAGTCCAGGCGTGCCGCCTGTTCCCGCCAGAATCCATCAGGGTTGACCACCGACTGCTGGTAGAGGGCCTTGTAGCTGGCCTCGTTGGTCAAGGTCTGGGCGGCCACCTCGGGCCGTACCGGATATGTGGACGCAGCACTCATGGCAGATACCTCGTCTGTCTTGTTGGTTTGCAGAACCCTGTCCAACAGGCGAACCAAATAACCAACCCAAGCGCCTGGCAGACGTTGCATTTGAGCCGACCACCCGACAGGCGTTCCTTCGGCCGGTGATCGAACTACCGTGAAGCATAGACCGAAGACCACTCCCTTGAGCTCAGAGCCGCAATCGCCGCGGTATGCGGCCGCCGGGCTCAGTGCCGCCAGCTCTTTGGCAGGCCACTCCCGACGTCGGGCCTGCTGGCAGTCCTTCGGCCTGCAATCGCCGCGGGGCGCGCCTCCCACAGAGTTCGGTGTTTGCTGGCTGTTTTGTGGGAGGCCCGACCCCGGGGCGATGCTTTTGAGCTTCTGGCAGGCCTGCGGCCTGCCTCGCCGGCAACCTCAGCTCCCGGAATTCGCCGCCTGCGCCGCTTCGATCAGGTCCTTGCCGATCTCGTCCTCGAACTTCTTCCAGGCCGGCTGCACCGCTTCACGCCACTTGGCGCGCTGCTCGTCGGTGAGCACCAGGATCTCGCTCTTGCCCGAATCGACCACGCCCTGCCTGGCCTTCTGGTTAAGCGCTTCGGCCTGGCGGTTCACCTCGACCGTGACCTCCTCGATGATCGCCTCCAGCTCGCTGCGCACCGGGGCCGGCAGGCCGTTCCAGAACTTGGTGTTGGTGATCAGCAGGTAGTTGCCGATGCCGTGGCTGGACTCGGTCATGTACTTCTGCACTTCGTAATACTTCTGGCTGTAGATGTTCGACCAGGGGTTGTCCTGGGCATTGACCACGCCGGTCTGCAGGCCCTGGTAGATCTCGCGAAGGCCATCTTGCGCGGCACCGCGCGCAACGCGGTGTACTGGGCCGCCTGCAGATCCGAGGGCTGCACGCGGAATTTCAGGCCACGGGCATCGGCCGGCTCGCGCAGCGGCTTGTTGGCGGTGAAATGGCGCATGCCGTTGAGCCAGTAGGCCAGCCCGGTGATGCCCTTGTCCTCCATGGACTTGAGCATCGCGCGGCCCTTATCCGACTGCTGGAAGCGTTGCGCGGCGGCCATGTCGTCGAACAAGAACATCAGGTCGAACAGCTGCAACTGCTTGGTGTACTGCTCGAGCTTGGAGGGGGCCGGCGCAAGCATCTGCACTTCGTTCATCAGCAGCGCTTCCATCTCCTTGCCGTCGCCATACAGCGAGGAGTTGGCGAACACCTGCACCTCGACCTGGCCCGGCAGGCGCTCTTCGACGAGCTTCTTGAACATCAGGCGCCCTGCCCCTTGGGCGTGCTGTCGGCGGTGATGTGGGAAAACTTGATCAGGATCGGATCGGCCTGCGCACCGAGGACGGTGAACAATGCCGAAGCGGCGAGCAGACGGGTGATGCCACGGGTGAGTCGTGTCATGAGGAGCTCCGTTTTGTAGTTGTGTGAGCCATGTAGCTGACACGACTCTACCCCCGTACCCGCCTCCGCTGAATTCCTATTTGGCCAAGCTTGGCTTCGCTGTTCGCGAAGGCTGCCCCCTCATACCGCCTTATTCCGCTATTTCCCGGCTCCTGCCTTCGCGAGCGGTGAGGTATTCGAGCATCTGCCGCGCGGTAACCGAGAGGCTGTCCAGGTTGCGTACGCCGACCTTCAGCTCGCGTCGCGCCCAGGCGTCGCTCAGCGGGACGATCGCCACGTCCAGCGCCGGCAGGTAGTTGCGTACCACCTGCTCGGGCAGCACACCGACGCCCATGCCGGTATGGATCATCCGGCAGATCGCCTCGAAGCTGCGCACCTGGATGCGCAGGCGCAGCGGCATGCCCATCTGCTGGGCCGACTGCTGCAGCAGGGCGTGCAGCGAGGCGTCCTGCTGCAGGCCGATGAAGTCGAAGCCGGCCGCTTCGCTCAAGGCGATGCGCTCGCGCGTCGCCAGCGGATGCTCACGCGGCGTGACCAGCGCCAGCCGGTCCTCGCGGTAGGCGAAGACCTGCAAATCCTCGGCCGGCATGTGCCCGGCGAAGATGCCGATATCCGTCAGCCCCTCGCGCAGGGCGCGCAGGGTATCGCTGCTGACGCGCTCCTCGAGGTCGATCTTCACTTCCGGGTGCTGGCGGGCGAAGGCGCTCAGGTCCTCGGGGAGAAACTCGATCACCGCCGAGGTGTTGGCGTGGATGCGCACATGGCCCTTGACCCCCTGGCTGAATTCGCTGAGGTCGGCATCCAGCTGCCGCAGGCTGTCCAGCAGGTTGCGCGCATGGTGCAGCAGGGCGTGGCCGGCCGGTGTCAGCTCGACGCCCTTGGGCTGGCGATAGAGCAGGCTGACGCCGAGCTGGCCCTCCAGATCGCTGACGCGCTTGCTCACCGCCGCCAGGGCGAGGTGCTCGCGCTCGGCGGCGCGGGTCAGGCTGCGCTCGTCGGCGATGGCGGCGAACAGGCGCAGGGTGACGAAATCGATACGACGCATAGGGCTCTCCCGTATTCGCAGGTGGCGAAGGATGCACCGTTTCGCCCCTTTACTTCAAAGCCCAGGCAGGAAACCCCTTCGCGAAAGGCGAAGCACACCTTGGCCATCGATCAATTGTCGGCTTCGCTGGCGTCGGTCATGCTCTGCGCCACGAATCAACCCGCACAGGTGTGCTGCGATGAGCCAACAGACGGAAAAGAGCCTGCCGCTGCAGGGCCTCAAGGTGATCGAGATGGGCCAGCTGATCGCCGGCCCCTTCGCCAGCAAGCTGCTCGGCGAATTCGGCGCCGAGGTGATCAAGATCGAGCCGCCGAAGGTCGGCGACCCGCTGCGCAAGTGGCGCAAGCTCAAGGACGGCACCTCGCTGTGGTGGCACGTGCAGTCGCGCAACAAGCGCTCGGTGACGCTGGACCTCAAGGCTGCCGAAGGCCAGGCCATCGTCCGCCAGCTGGTGGCCGAGGCCGACATCCTGATCGAGAACTTCCGCCCCGGCACGCTGGAGGAATGGGGCCTAGGCTGGGACGAACTATCGAAGCTCAACCCGCGGCTGATCATGCTGCGCATCTCCGGCTACGGGCAGAGCGGCCCCTACCGCGACCTGCCGGGCTTCGGCGTGATCGGCGAGGCCATGGGCGGCCTGCGCCACCTGTCCGGCCACCCGGGCCAGCCGCCGGTGCGCGTCGGCATCAGCATCGGCGACTCGCTGTCCTCGCTCTACGGCGTCATCGGCGTGCTGCTGGCCCTGCAGGAGCGCCGCCGCAGCGGCCTGGGCCAGGAAATCGACGTGGCGTTGTACGAGTCGGTATTCGCCATGATGGAAAGCCTGGTGCCGGAATACGACGCCTTCGGCTACGTCCGCGAGCCGGCCGGCAGCGCGCTGCCCGGCATCACGCCGTCCAACTCCTACCTGTGCAGGGACGGCGCCTACGTACTGATCGCCGGCAATGGCGACAGCATCTACAAGCGCCTGATGACCCTGATGGGCCGCCAGGACCTGGCCGACGACCCGCGCTTCGCCCACAACGACGGCCGCGCGCAGCACGCCGAGCTGATCGACGCGGCCATCGGCGAATGGACCTCCGCCATGACCGCGACGAGGTGATCGAGGCGCTCAAGGGCGCCCGCGTGCCGGCCGGCTATCCCTACACCGCCGCCGACATCGTCAAGGACCCGCACTACCTGGCGCGGCAGATGATCGAGCAGGTCGAGACCTTCGCCGGCCCGCTGAAGGTACCGGGCGTACTGCCCAAACTGTCGCGCACGCCGGGACGCATCGGCCACGGCGGCCCGCAACTGGGCGAGCACACCGACGACGTGCTGGCTGGCCTCGGCCTCACCGACGAACAACGCCAGGGCCTGCGCGAGCGCGGGATCATCTGAAAAAGCCACAAGCTTCATAGGGTGGATGACTTTTCATCCACCGTGACATTCCCGTAACGGTGGATGGGTGGAGCGTCATCCACCTACGACGCCCAGAACCGACAGGACTCAACCATGAGCAAACGCCTGTATATCCAGGAAGTCGCCACCCGCGACGGCTTCCAGATCGAGCCGGACTTCGTGCCGACCGCAGACAAGATCGCGCTGATCGACCGCCTCTCGCAAACCGGGCTGGCGAAGATCGAGGTCACCTCCTTCACCTCGCCCAAGGCCATTCCCAACCTGCGCGACGCCGAGGAGGTGATGCGCGGCATCCGCCGCGTGCCGGGCGTCGAGTACACCGTGCTGGTGCCCAACGTGAAGGGCTGCGAACGCGCGCTGGCCTGTGCGGTGGACGAGATCAACCTGGTGATGTCGGCCAGCGACACCCACGGCCTGGCCAACCTGCGCATGACGCCCGAGCAGTCGCTGGCGCAGTTCCGCGAGATCATCGAGGCCACCCGCGGCAGCGCGGTGTTCGTCAACGCTTCGCTGTCGACCACCTTCGGCTGCCCCTTCGAAGGCGAGGTGCCGGAGCGCCGCGTCTTCGAGCTGGTGCAGCGCCTGTTGGAGATCGGCGTGCAGGGCATCACCCTCTGCGACACCACCGGCATGGCCGACCCGGCGCAGGTCGAGCGCCTCTGCCGCGAGGCGCTGAACAGCTGGCCAGAAGCCGTATTCACCGCGCACTTCCACAACACCCGCGGCATGGGCCTGGCCAATGCCCTGGCGGCGCTGAACGCCGGGATCGACCGCTTCGACGCCTCGCTCGGCGGCCTCGGCGGCTGCCCCTATGCGCCAGGCGCCAGCGGCAATATCTGCACCGAAGACCTGGTGCATATGTTCCAGCGCATGGGCCTGGATACCGGCGTGGACCTGGATGGCCTGCTGCACTGCGCGGCCGACCTGCCGCAACTGGTCGGCCACGAGGTGCCGGGCGCCGTGCTCAAGGCCGGCAAGGCCGACCGCCGCTACCCGAAGCCAAAATGGCTGCAGGAAGCCGGCGCCTGAGCCTCATGCAGTTCACTTAAGGCCAAAAGCTGGTTGCAGGATCATGTAGGAGCGGGCCACGCCCGCGATTCGCGCGCATGGCGCGCTCCTACAACGTACTCTCTGTGCTTATCCGAACAGGCTTTTTCCGTTCTCACGAGTGAATGCCGTACGGGGCTCAACAATCCGGTCTGAGAGTTCGAGTCTCTCCGTCCGCACCCTGTTTGGCTGAAACGCGCGAGCCAGGCGCCTTTCCGACCGGGCTCGCGCGCTAGCGCACGTGGCTCTCAGACGCCCTGGCAGAATGTCAGGATCGCATCGACCACCGCACCGGGCGCTTCACGCTGGGGAAAATGGCCAACGCCCGGCAGCAGGTGGCGGTGGTACGGACCGCTGAACAAACCTTCCCGTCCCGCCGAGCTATCCGGCGCGTTGCAGCTATCCGCCTCGCCGTGCAGCACCAGGGTCGGCACCGCCAGCACCGGCGTGGGCTGCAGCAGTGCTTCATCCTGCGCATAGGCCGGATCGCCCTCGGCGAAACCCCAGCGGTGCCGGTAGGAATGCAGCACCACCGCGGCCCAGTCCGGGTTGTCGAACGCCGCGGCAGCCTCGGCGAAATCCGCCTCGGCGTACCAGCCGGCCGGCGACCAGGTGTCCCAGAGCAGGCGGGTGAAGGCGAGGCGATCCTCGGTCACCGTACGCTCGCCACGCGGCGTGGCCATGTACCAGTGGTACCAGTAGTTGCGCGCCTGGCTCAGGGAGATCCGCTGGTTCGGGTCGTTGGTGCCATAGCCCACCGCAAGCATCACCAGCCGTGCGGCCGCGTGATGACGCAGGCCACAGGCATTGGCCGCCGCACGCGCGCCCCAGTCGTGACCGACCAGCACCGGCTGGTCCAGGCACAACGCATCGATGAAATCCAGCAGGTCGCGGCCCAGCGCGGCCAGTTGGCCGCTGCGCGGGATCAGCGGATCGACGAAGCGCGTCTGCCCGAAGCCACGCAGCGTCGGGCAGAGTACACGGTAGCCTGCGGCTGCCAGATGCTCGGCGACGGCGTTCCAGCTTTCCGGGCTGTCCGGCCAGCCATGCACCAGCACTGCCGTCTGGCGGCCACGGGGATTCCATTCGAGATAAGCGATGTCCAGCACCGGGGTGCGGACGAAGGCGTAGTCGCTCATGCCGGCGTCTCCTGACGAATGTTCGAGTCATCAGCATAGGCGTTCGGCTGGGCAAAAACGGGGGTTCATCGCATGTGCGCGACCGCCGCAGCGGCCTATCGACAAGAATCGGCACGGCGTCACATTGCACACCGTGCCCCACCCCGGACTCAGTGCTGGTTGGCTGCCTGTGCCGCCTCGATCAGATCGGCACCGATCTCGTCTTCGAACTTCTTCCATACCGGCCGCATCGCTTCGCGCCACTCGGCACGCTGCTCCGGGGTCAGCTCGATGATCTCGGTCTTGCCCGAGGCGGCGATGGCCTGCCTGGCCTTCTGGTTGAGTTCGTCGGCCTGGCGATTAACCTCGACGGTGACCTCGGCCATGATCTTCTCCAGTTCGCTGCGCACATCGTCCGGCAGGCCTTTCCAGAACGTGGTGTTGGTGATCACCATGTAGTCGATCAGGCCATGGTCGGAAGCGGTCATGTACGGCTGCACCTCGTGGACCTTCTGGCTTTCGTAGTTCGACCAGGTGTTCTCGGTACCGTTGACCACGCCGGTCTGCAGCCCCTGGTAGACCTCGGCGAAGCTCATCTTGCGCGGGTTGGCGCGCACCACCTTGAACTGCTCCTCGAGCACCGCCGAGGCCTGTACGCGGAACTTCAGCCCGCGCGCATCCTTGGGTTCGCGCAGCGGCTTGTTGGCCGACAGCTGCTTGGTGCCGTTGTGCCAGTAGGCCAGGCCGGTGATGTTCTTGTCCTCCATGGCGGTGAGCAGCGAACGCCCCTGCGGGCTGCTCTGGAAGCGGTCGGCGGCGGCCAGGTCGTCGAACAGGAACGGCAGGTCGAAGATCTGGATGGCCTTGGCGTAGTGCTCGAACTTGGCCAGCGACGGCGCCAGCATGTGCACGTCGCCGAGCAGCAGTGCCTCCATCTCCTTGCCATCGCCGAACAGCGACGAGTTCGGGTAGACCTCGACCTTGACCTTGCCCGGCAGGCGTTCCTCGGCGAGCTTCTTGAACAGCAGCGCGCCCTGCCCCTTCGGTGTGTTGTCCGCGACCACGTGGGCGAACTTGATGGTCACGGGATCAGCGGCATGGACCAGCCCGGCGATGGACAGCGAAAGCGCGCAGGCGAGTGCCTTGGCGGTGCGATTGAACATGATGAGTACCCTCTTGTTTTTGTCGGTTGGTACGTACGGCAGGCAAGGCAGCGCCTCTCAGGGCACCGCTTGCCCGGCACGTTGCAGCAGGCGGCGGGCGCGACCGACGACGGGAGCATCGACCATCTGTCCGTCCACCACGAAGACCCCGTCGCCGGACGCACCGGCGGTGAGGACGCGTCGTGCCCAGTCCAGCTCCTCGGCGCTGGGCATCAGCGTTTCATGCACCACAGCGACCTGGCTGGGGTGGATGCACAGCAGCCCGCCGAAGCCCATGTCGCGGGCATCGGCAACCGTCCGGGCGAGGCCGTGCAGGTTCTTGATATCGGGGAATACGCTGTCCAGCGGCGGCGCCAGGTCCGCCAGGCGCGAATGCAGCAGCAGCGCGTAGCGCGCTTGGTCGAGGATGCGCTCGGCGGCCGCGCTGCCGCTGGCCAGGCCCAGATCCAGGCCCAGGTCCAGCGCGCCGAAGGACAGCCGCTCGACGCCCTCGGCACTGGCGATTTCCGCCAGGCTGGCGAGCCCGCGGGCGCTCTCGACGATCGGCCATACCGGCTTGCCGCTGGCCGCCGCCAGGGCCACCTGCACCGCGCTTTCCACTTTCGGCAGCAGCACGCCGGCCACGCCGGCATGCCGTGCGCACAGCGCCAGGTCCTCGGCATGTCCGGCATGCAGCGGCGAGTTGACGCGCACCAGCACACGGGCGGCCGGATTGGCAGCAAGAAACGCGTCGAGATTGCTCCGCGCTTCGGCCTTCAGGCTCTCGGCAACGGCGTCCTCGAGGTCGACGATCACCGCGTCGGCCCCGCTCGCCAGCGCCTTGGGAATGCGTTCCGGGCGGGTCGCCGGGACGAACAGCGCGCTACGGATGATGGATGAATTCATGGCTGGCTCCTCGTCACGCTCACACCGCACCCTGCTCGTGCAGGCGCTGGATGTCACCGGGCGCATAGCCCAGCTCGGCGAGCAGCGCATCGGTGTGCTGGCCGAGCGCCGGGATCGGGTCCATGCGCGGCGCGAATGCGCTGTTGCGCGCAGGCGGCAGTAGCGCCGGCAGCCGCCCCGCGGGACTCTCCACCGCGCCCCAGGCCTGGCGCGCGGCGAGCTGTGGGTGGGCCCAGACGCCGGCCATGTTGTTGACGTGGGCGTTGGCGATCGGCGCGGCGTCCAGCCGGGCGATCACCTCCTCGGCGCTCAGCCGAGCGAAGCTCTCGACGATGATGGCGCGCAGCGCCTCGCGGTTTTCCGAACGCTTGAAGTTGGCCGAGAAGCGTTCGTCCTGCGCCAGCTCCGGCTGCAGCAGCACCTTCTCGCAGAACAGCACCCACTCGCGCTCGTTCTGCAGGCCGAGCATCACCGTGCCGCCATCGCCGGTGGGGAACGGCCCGTAGGGGTAGATGGTGGCGTGGGCGGCTCCGGCGCGCGGCGGCGGCGGCGCGCCGTCGTAGGCGTAGTACAGCGGGTAGCCCATCCACTCCACCAGGCTTTCCAGCATGGTCACGTCGACGCGGCTGCCCTCGCCGGTCCTGTCGCGCAGCATCAGCGCCGAGAGCACGCCGGTGTAGGCGTACATGCCGGCGGCGATGTCGGCGATGGAGCAACCGGCCTTGGCCATCTCGGTCTCGCCCGGTCCGCCGGTGACGGAAAGGAAGCCACCCTCGCTCTGGATCAGCAGGTCGTAGGCCTTCTTCCGCGCATAGGGCCCGCCTTCGCCGTAGCCGGAAATATCGCAGACGATCAGCCGCGGGAAGCGCTCGTGCAGCGCCTCGAACGACAGGCCCATGCGCGCCGCGGCGCCCGGTGCGAGGTTCTGCACCAGCACGTCGGCCTTGGCCAGCAACTGGTCGAGCACCTGCGCGGCGGCATCCTGCTTGACGTCCAGGCTCAGGCTTTCCTTGGAGCGGTTGGTCCAGACGAAGTGCGAGGCCAGGCCATCGACGCGCTCGTCGTAGCCACGGGCGAAGTCGCCGGAGCCGGGGCGCTCGATCTTGATCACCCGGGCGCCGAGATCGGCCAGCTGCCGCGTGCAGAACGGCGCGGCGATGGCGTGCTCGAGGCTGACCACGGTGATGCCGTCGAGCGGGCGGGGTTTGGCGGTTGTATCGTTCATATCCGGTTCCTGCAGATTCGGCGTAGGGTGGAAATCGGCGAAGCCATTTCCACGCGTTTGTTCAAGCCCCTGGGGACTCTGGCGCCACTTTGGTGGATGAGGCTTCGCCGTCATCCACCCTACGATTCAGTTCAGGCCAGCTCGTCCAGCCGCTCCAGGTCGCGCAAACGCCAGACCTTGTCGATCAATTCGCCCGCCTCGTCGGCGCTGCGCGCCCCGGAGAACTGCAGCAGGCGGCGGAACTTGTCCTCCAGTTCGGTGCGGCTCAGGGTGTTGCCCGGATCGCCCTTGGGCTCGTCGATGGCGCCGCTCAGGATGCGTCCGTCGCGGGTGCTGACCTCGACCCGGCCGAGCCAGCGCGCCGGGTAGGCGCCATCGACCTCGGGGTCGAGGACCATGCTCACTTTTTCGCGGAAGGCCGCCACGGCCGGATCGGTCAGGGCCAGGTCGCGGAACTCGGTGAGCTGCGCCTTGCCGTGCACGGCGATCAGCCCGAGCACCGTGCCCATGCTGAACTTGGCCTGGTGCACCGTCTGCGGCACGCTCACCCGCCCGAGCACGTCGATGGCGCCCTGGTGCACGCGGGTGGTGACGCTGGCGATCTCGTCGGCACGCAGGCCTTCGCGCTGCATCAGCGCCAGCAGTGCATCGGCGGCCGGGTGCGTATGGCGGCACGAGGCATGGAACTTGAACGAGGTTTCCGCCAGCGCCCAGCGCGTGCCGAGCCGATCGGACAGCCTGCTCGGGTCGGCATCGCTGGACATGCCGGCAGCCATGCCCTGCTCGCCTTCGAGGATGTTCTGCGCGCCGCTCAGGCCGTCGGCCGTGAGGTAGGCGGCGAGCAGGCCATCGGCGGCGGCCTTGGCGGTGTGCAGCTGCTTGGAGTCCGCCGCGTCACGAAGGAACTCCCACAAGCCCGCCGCTTGCGTGCCGGCGCTGCCGAGCAGGTGGGTGAACCGCTGCTGGTCGAAGTCCATCAGCTTGCCCACCGCCACCGCCGCGCCCAGGGTGCCGACCGTCGCGGTGGTGTGGAAGATGCGGTAGTGCGAGCGGCCGAGGAATTCGCCGATACGGATGCCCGCCTCGTAGCCGGCGACCGCGGCCACCAGCAGCTCGCGGCCGGACTTGCCGAGATCCTGCGCCGCCGCCAGCACGGCCGGGAACACCACGGTGGCCGGGTGCAGCACGGAGCTGTTGTGCAGGTCGTCCTGCTCCACCAGATGCGAGCTGGCGGCGTTCACCAGCGCGGCGAAGTAGGCCGAGCTGCTGCCGCCGCTGACCAGGATGCGTGCCGGCCCCTCGCTCGGCCCCATCTTCTGCGCATAGCGCTCGAACAGGGGAATCGGGTGCGAGCCGGCGCTGGCCAGCACGGAGCCGAGCCAGTCGAGGAAGAGGTCTTCGGTGCGGGCGAGCACCGGCTCGGGAATCTGCTGGTAATGCAGGCCGGCGAGGAATTCGGTCAGCGCCTGGGTGTGCTGGCTCATGCGGTCGGCTCCAGTGGGGTGGCCAATGGGTTGGATAGTTCGATCAGGTTCTGGTCGGGGTCGCGCAGGTACACCGAGCGGATCGGCCCGGTCGCGCCGGTGCGCTGCACCGGGCCTTCGATGATGGCTGCGCCTTGCCGTTCGAGGTGGGCGACGACCGCCTCCAGCGACGTGGCGACGATGAAGCAGAGGTCCGCCGAGCCCGGTGTCGGCCGCTCGGCCTTGGGTTCGAACTCGCGCCCGGCCTGGTGCAGGTTGATTTTCTGGTTGCCGAAGGCCAGCGCCTTGCGCCCTTCGCCGAAGGTCACCGCCTGCATGCCGAGCACGCGGGTGTAGAAATCCACCGTGGCCTCGATATCGGCGACGGTCAGGACCAGATGGTCGAGATGGTCGATCTGCATGGCATCACTCCTTCGCTCGGTCGTCGCAGGGTGGAAAACGACGAAGCCTTTTCCACGCGTTTGGCCGAACCCGCTCCGCTGCATCGCGGCGCCCACATGGTGGAAAACGAACGCCAGGTCTTTCCCTGCAATTGCGTCGCCTGTTGGATACGCGTGGAAAAGACCTGCGGTCGTTTTCCACCCTACGTTGCTCGTCAGAAACTGCGCGGCAGCTCGAGCAGATGCTCGGCCACGTACGACAGGATCAGGTTGGTGGAGATCGGCGCCACCTGGTACAGCCGCGTCTCGCGGAACTTGCGCTCGACGTCGTATTCGTTGGCGAAGCCGAAACCGCCGTGGGTCTGCAGGCAGGCGTTGGCGGCCTCCCAACTGGCTTTCGCCGCCAGGTACTTGGCCATGTTGGCGGCGGCACCGGCGTTACGACCGGCGTCGTATTCCTCGCAGGCGCGCCAGCGCATCAGATCGGCGGCCTCCACCTCGATATGCGCTTCGGCGATGGGGAACTGCACGCCCTGGTTCTGTCCGATCGGCCGGCCGAACACCACGCGGTCGCGAGCGTAGGCGCTGGCCTTCTCGATGAACCAGCGGCCGTCGCCGATGCACTCGGCGGCGATCAGCGTGCGCTCGGCGTTGAGCCCGTCGAGGATGTAGCGAAAGCCCTTGCCTTCCTCGCCGATCAGGCTGTTGGCCGGAATCTCCAGGTTGTCGAAGAACAGCTCGTTGGTCTCGTGGTTGACCATGTTGGCGATCGGCTGCACGGTCAGGCCGTTGCCGATGGCCTCGCGCAGGTCGACCAGGAAGATCGACATGCCCTCGGACTTGCGCGTGACCTCGGCCAGCGGCGTGGTGCGCGCCAGGAGGATCATCAGGTCCGAATGCTGGATGCGCGAGATCCATACCTTCTGGCCGTTGATGACGTACTTGTCGCCGCGCTTCACCGCGGTGGTCTTGATCTTGGTGGTGTCGGTGCCGGTGGTCGGCTCGGTGACCCCCATGGACTGCAGGCGCAGCTCGCCGCTGGCCAGCTTGGCAGGTAGTAGCGCTTCTGCTCCTCGCTGCCGTTCCTGAGCAGGGTGAACATGTTGTACATCTGCCCGTGCACGGTGCCGGAGTTGCCGCCGCAGCGGTTGACCTCCTCGAGGATCACCGACGCTTCGGCCAGCCCCAGGCCGGAGCCGCCGTATTCTTCCGGGATCATCGCCGACAGCCAGCCTGCCTGGGTCAGCGCGCTAACGAAGGCCTCGGGAAAGCCCTTCTCCTCGTCGATCTTGCGCCAGTATTCGGCGGGGAATTCGGCACAGAGGCACGCACGCCTTCGCGGATGAAATTCAGTTCTTCGGTCTTGCTCGGGGTCATCTCGGTTCCTCGCTTGTTCGGCGCGCATGGCCTCAACGGTGGACAAGGCTGCGCCGTTATCCACCCTACGCTTCGCTATTCAGTCGAATTCCACTTCGGCCTTCTGCGCCAGGCCGTTGTGGTCGCCGGCCCAGAGCTCGGCCTTGCCCGGCGCGACGATGCGCCCGCCAACCTCGAACGGCTGCGGCGCGATCAGCGGGCGCAGGCCCCGGTAGGCGAAGCGGCGCAGGCGCGCCTCGGGGTTGGCGCGACAGAAGGCGCGCAAGTTGAGGGTGGCAATCAGCGGCCCGTGCACCACCAGCCCCGGATAGCCTTCGGTTTCGGTGACGTAGGGCCAGTCGTAGTGGATGCGATGGCCGTTGAAGGTGACGGCGGAATAGCGGAACAGCAGCGTCGGGGTCGGCGATACCGCCTCGCGCCAGTCGCCGGCGACCATCGGCTCGCCACTACTGGCCTTCGGCGGGCTCGGCTCGCGGTAGACGATGTCCTGCTCTTCGCGAATGGCCAGGCGGCCGTCCTGCAGGTAGTCGTGCTGCACGGTGACGAACAGCAGCGCGCCGGTACGACCGTGCTTTTCCTCGATGTGCTTGATGGTGGAGACCCGCCGTGCCTCGCCGCTGGCTTCCAGCGGGCGGAAGAACTCGACGCGCCCCCCCGCCCACATGCGGTTGCGGTTATCCGCCGGCGGCAGGAAGCCACCGCGCGCCGGGTGACCATCCTCGCCGAGGCCGCTTTCGGCGATCGGCTCCTGGAAGAAACACCATTGCCACAGCGGTGGTAGCGCTTCGCCGTAAGCCGGGGTGGTTTCACCGAAGGTCGCAGCGATGCGCATCAGCAGGTTACGGCTGAGCTGGTCGTGGACTTCTTCGCTGCGGCCAATCCAGGCAGATAAATCGGTCATGGGAGCATTCCGGTTGTTGTCTTGTTTTGCCGAAGCATGCTACGAAGTCGGCGTTCTGAGAATTTGCATTTATCGACACCTGCGTTCGGCTAAGACGAACGCCAAACCAGAGACGAGTTCACATGCATTTCGATCTGGCCGACCTGCGCCTGTTCATCCATATCGCCGAGTCTCCCAGTCTGACCCAGGGCGCGCGCCGGGCTCATCTGTCGCCCGCAGCCGCCAGCGCGCGGATCAAGGCGCTGGAGAACCAGCTCGACAGCCGTCTGCTGTATCGCGACAGCCGCGGCGTGGAGCTGACACCGGCCGGGCAGAAGCTGTTGCAGCACGCGCGGCTGATCATGCGCCAGGTGGACTACCTGAAAAGCGAGTTCACCGAATACGGCGCCGACTCGGCCGGGCATATCCGCATCTTCGCCAACACCACCGCGGTAACCGAGTTCCTGCCGGAAGTGCTGGCGGGCTTTCTCGCCCAGCGCCCCGGAGTTACGGTGGACCTGCAGGAGCGCCTGAGTCGCGACATCGTGCGCGGCGTGCTGGATGGCAGCACCGACATGGGCATCATCGCCGGGCCGGTGCAGGCCGAGGGGCTGCAGGTGCTGCACTTCAGTACCGACCGGCTGCTGCTGGCGGTGCCGGTCGGCCATCCACTGGCCGGCCAAGCGCAGGTGACGCTGCGCCAGACCCTGGCCTATCAGCACATCGGCCTGCACGAGGGCAGCACCCTGCTGACCTTTCTGCGCGATCAGGTGGAGAAGCTCGGCGGGCAGCTTTCCCTGCGCATCCAGGTCTCCAGTTTCGAGGCGGTGTGCCGGATGATCGAGGCCGGTGTCGGCATCGGCATCATTCCCGAATCCGCCGCGCGCCGGCACAGCCGCACCATGCAACTGGCCCTGGTGACACTGGATGAGTCCTGGGCGGTACGCGAGCGCAGCATCCTGGTCCGCGAACTGGACGCCCTGCCCGGCAGCGTGCGCGCGCTGATCGCGACCCTGGCGCCGGATTCCGTCTAAGCCAGCCCTACCCGATTGCGGGTAAAGCAGTGGAATCCTCGGGCGTTCGAGCTGCCCAAGAAAGCAGCGCAAGCGGATCGGCGTTCTCCACGCGACCCTCTCGCACTCATGATTTCTCTTGTTAATCAAATGGTTATGCAGATGAAACGAACTCGCCCGGGCCGTTCGCAACTTGCCATCGCCGTCACACTTGCCTAGGGTAGTCCGTCATGAGGTCTCTAATCGCCCCCATCAGTTCGCTGCTCGCCGGCGTGGCCCTGCTCCTTCTCGGGCACGGCCTGCTCAATACCCTGCTGACGCTGCGCGGTGTCGCCGAAGGCTACTCGACGGGACTGATCGGCCTGCTGATGTCCGGCTATTTCGCCGGCTTCCTGCTCGGTACCTGGCTCGCGCCGTCGTTGATCCGGCGCATCGGTCATATCCGCACCTTCGCCTTCTACGCCGCCCTGGCCGCGGTCGCCGTGCTGCTGCACGTGCTGGTCGTCAATCCCTGGGTGTGGCTGGTGCTGCGGGTGCTCTACGGCGTCTCGCTGGTAACGCTGTACATGGTCATCGAGAGCTGGCTCAACGCCCAGGTCAGTGGCGAGAAGCGCGGCCAGGTGTTCGCCCTGTACATGGCCGTCAACCTCGGCGCCCTGGCGGCGGCCCAGCAACTGCTGAACCTCGACAGCCCGATGACCTTCACTCTCTTCGCGCTGGCGGCGATCCTCATCTGCAGCGCGCTGATGCCGATCACCCTGACCCGCCAGGCGCAGCCCAGCCTGCCGGACATGCCCGCCACCGACCTGCTGCAGCTGGCGCGCATCGCGCCCTTGCCGCTGATGGGCGCCGGCATTTCCGGGTTGGCGCTCGGCGGTTTCTGGGGCCTGGCGCCGGTGTACGCCAGCCAGGTCGGCTTCGATGCGGCCGGCGTCGGCCTGCTGATGAGCATGACCATCCTCGGCGGGGCGGTGCTGCAATGGCCGATCGGGCTGTTTTCCGACAAGCATGACCGCCGCGTGGTGATGCTCTGGGTGGTGGCCATCGCCGCGGTGCTGGCCCTGGTGGTCGCACCGATCCAGGCCGGACCGCTGCTGCTGGGGCTGATGTTCCTCTGGGGCGGCCTGGCCTTCTCGATCTATTCCATCGCCGTGGCGCAGATGGTCGATCACCTGCACCCGGACGAGATTCTGTCCGGCTCCAGCGGCCTGCTGCTGGCCAACGGCTTCGGCGCCGCGCTCGGCCCGGTGGTGGCCGGCGGCCTGATGCACCTGTTCGGCGCCGTCGCCCTGCCGCTGTTCTTCGCCGTGACGCTCTGCCTGCTGGCGCTCTATTCGTACTGGCGGCCCAAGCGCGTGGTCGATCTGGTCACCGAGCCGCACGGACACTTCACGCCGATGCTGCGCACCAGCCATACCGTGCTGGAACTGATGCCCGACACGCCCGAAACGGCCCCGGAGCAGGCGCAGACCGCGGAAGCAGACATTCTGGACGAATACCAACCGCCCCTGGAAGAGCGAGACCCGGCCCCCCAGCGAGCCAACACACCTTGAACCACGAGAGCGCAACCATGAGTGCGCTCCGCCAGCGCCACGGCTGAGCACGGCCTGGCGCCGCACCGACGACCGGGTTCGCCCGGCTACCGCCCGGTGCCCTGCAATCTGCCAATACACCCGGCCGCCCACGGCCGGATGCCGTTTGCTCGTCGGCCCAGGTCGGCGCGTCACTGCACCACTCATGGACAGGGAGACAGCGCATGCTACTTGCCACCGATCTCGATGGAACCTTTCTCGGCGGCGATCCGCAGGATCGCCTCAGCCTCTACCAGACCATCACCGCCCACCCGGACATCCAGCTCGCCTATGTCACCGGGCGCAGCCTCGAAGCCGTGCTGCCCTTGCTGGCGGACCCGACGCTGCCGCAGCCGGACTACATCATCGCCGACGTCGGCGCCAGCCTGTATCACGGCGAAACCCTGCTGCCGATCCAGCCGCTGCAGCAGCACATCGAAACCCGTTGGCCAGGCGAGACGGTCATCGCCGAAGCCTGGCGTCGTATCCCGAGCTGGTCCGCCAGGATGTGCCGCAGGCACGCCGCTGCTCCTATTTCTGCACGCCGGAACAGGCCGCCGACCCGGCCTTGAAGGCCGTCGCCGAGCAATTGGGTTGCGACCTGCTCTACTCGGCGGACCTCTACCTGGATTTTCTCCCGCGCGGCGTGAACAAGGGCAGCAGCCTGCTGCGCCTGATCGAGACCCTGGGCCTGGATCCCGAGCAGGTGCTGGTCGCCGGCGACACCCTGAACGACCTGAGCATGCTCGGCTGCGGGCTCAAGGGCGTCTGCGTCGGGCAGTCCGAGCCCGGCCTGCTGGAGCAGACGCGCAACTGCACCCGCGTGCTGCATGCCGAGGCAGCCGGTTGCGGTGGCATCATCCAGGCCTTCGCCCACTTCGGCTTCCTCGGCGAACACGGCTTCGCCGCCGAGAGCCGCAAGGCCGCCGAGCCCGGGCAGGCCGAGCTGGTCATCGTCTATCACCGCCTGCCCTATGAGGAACACCGGGTGGACGGGCGCATCCAGCGCCGCCGGCCGACATCGCCCAACGGCATCATCCCGACCCTGCTGAGCTTCTTCGCTGATGGCCGCAAGGCTCCTGGGTGGCCTGGGCCGAACACGACGAGACCGACGGCCCGTTCGACAGCCACACCACGGTCGATGCCGAGCGCTACCCACGCCTCACCGCGGCGCGCGTGCCCTTGAGCAAGGAACAGGTCGACACCTTCTACAAGCGCTTTTCCAAGGAGGCGTTCTGGCCGACCCTGCACACCTTCTGGGAGCGCGCCGCGTTCAACGAGGCCGACTGGCAGGTGTTCTTGCAGGTCAACCGCGCCTTCGCCGAGCGCACCGCCCGCGAAGCCGCCGAAGGTGCGACCGTGTGGCTGCACGATTACAACCTGTGGATGGTGCCGGCCTATCTGCGCGAGCTGCGCCCCGACCTGCGGCTGGCCTTCTTCCATCACACCTATTTCCCCTCGGCGGACGTATTCAACGTGGTGCCCTGGCGCCGGCAGATCGTCGGCAGCCTGCTGCAGTGCGACTACATCGGCTTCCATATTCCCCGCCAGGTGGAGAACTTCGTCGATGTCGCCCGCGGCGTGTTTCCACTGGAGACCCTCGCCCGGCAGAACTGCGCGCCGCGCTTCGTCATCTACGGCTGCGCCGTCGGGCTCGACAGCATGACCACCGAAGTGGACACCGGCATGCGCCGGGTCAAGCTCGGCGCGCATCCGGTGGGGCTGGACCTGGACCGGGTACGCAACGCCTTGGCACGGGAAGCGGTGCAACAGGCCATGAGCCGGCTGCGGCAGGAGCTGGCCGGCGTGCGCTTGATTCTCGCGGTGGAGCGGCTCGACTACACCAAGGGCGTGCTGGAGAAGCTTCAGGCGTTCGAAGCGATGCTGGCAGCCAACCCCGAACTGCACGGCAAGGTCACCCTGGCCAGCATATGCGTGCCGGCGGCGCAGGAAATCTCGGTCTACGACACGCTGCAGGGACAGATCGAACAGGCCGTGGGCCGCATCAATGGCCGCTTCGCCAGTATCGGCTGGACGCCGGTACAGTTCTTCTTTCGCAGCCATCCGTTCGACGAGGTGGTGGCCTGGTACGCCATGGCCGACGTCATGTGGATCACCCCGCTGCGCGACGGGCTGAACCTGGTGGCCAAGGAATTCGTCGCCACCCAGGGGCTGCTGGACGGCTGCGGCGTGCTGGTGCTCTCGGAGTTCGCCGGTGCCGCGGCGGAACTCAAGGGCGCACTCCTGACCAATCCGCACGACACGGCCGATCTCGCCGCAACCTGCTATCTGGCGCTGAACATGCCGAAAAGCGAAGCCCGCGCGCGGCTGCGCGAGCTGTACGGCATCGTCAGCTTCAACGATATTCGCCGCTGGGGCGATGAATTCCTCGGCTCGCTGCAGCAGCAGCCATTGCCGGCCGAGGCGATCGAAGTTTGAGCGCCGGCGACCGGGCGGCCAACGCCCGGTCCAGCCGGCGGCGGCGCAGCGCCCCCCTCAATATTCCACCTTGCCCCGCCCGGCCTTGATCGCCCCGCGCTTGCTCTTGCCCTCCAGCCGGCGCTTCTTGGAGCCCAGCGTCGGCCTGGTCGGACGCCGCGCCTTCTCGACCTTGGCGACGCTGCGGATCAGCTCGGCCAGGCGCTCCAGCGCATCGGCGCGGTTCTGCTCCTGGGTGCGGTAACGCTGCGCCTTGATGATGACCACGCCCTCGCGGGTGATCCGGCTGTCGCGCAGGGCCAGCAGGCGCTCCTTGTAGAACGGCGGCAACGACGAGGCATTGATGTCGAAGCGCAGGTGCAGCGCGCTGGAAACCTTGTTGACGTTCTGCCCGCCGGCGCCCTGGGCGCGGATGGCGGTCAGTTCGATTTCGGCATCCGGCAACTGAACGGAATTGGCGATTTCCAGCATGGCAGCTCGTCGCGAGGATCAGGCCCGGCATTGTCGTATGTCTCGGCAATTACGACATGTTTTTAATTGAATTTCGCCGCATGTGCGCAGAAGCATTGGGCTAAGGTAAAACCCCGCTTCGAACGGACCGCTCCATGGATTCGATCACCCAGGCCGTACTCGGCGCCAGCGTCCAGGCCGCCCTGCTCGGCCGCTGGCAGGGCCGCAAGGCGTTGCTCTACGGCGCCCTGCTCGGCACGCTCCCCGATCTCGACGTGGTCATCGACTACGGCGATGCCGTGGCCAACATGACCTATCACCGCGGCTTCAGCCATTCGCTGCTGGTGGTCAGCCTGGCCGCCGCGCTGCTGGCCTGGCTGGCCAGGCGCTGGCGCCCCCACCCGGGCTATTCCGGCGGACGTCTGTTCCTCACACTCTGGCTGGTGCTGGTGACCCACGTGCTGCTGGACGCCTTCACCAGTTTCGGCACCCAGCTGCTATGGCCCCTGCACACATCGCCGGTCGCCTGGTCGAGCATCTTCATCATCGATCCGCTGTACAGCGTGCCGCTACTGCTGGCGGTGCTGGCCGGCACGCTGTTCGGCCTGCACGGACGGATCGCGCGCTGGCCACTGCTGGCGCTGGTGGTTTCCTCGCTGTACCTGGGCTTCACCCTGGCCGGCAAGCAGATGGCCGAGCAGCGCGTACGGGACATCATGGCCCGGGACGGCATCCGGGCCGAACGCCTGTTCAGCACGCCGACGCCGTTCAACAGCCTGTTGTGGCGGGTGATCGTGGTGGACGGCGAGTTCTATCACGAGGCACTGGTCAGCTGGCTGGACGACGGCCCGCCGGAGCTGGTGCGCCTTCCGCGCGGCGGCCATCTGGCCGCGGCCTTGCGGGACTCGCCACAACACGCGCGGCTGCGCTGGTTCACCGGCGATGTGTTGCGCTACGACGAAAGCGCTGGCCGCCTGCTGGTCACCGACCTGCGCCTGGGCATGACCGGCTTCCATCCCTTCCGTTTCCCCCTGGCCGAACGCACGGAAAACGGCTGGCAACCGATCGCTCGGCCGGAACGCCTGCCGGCCGAGCGCGGCGACCTGGATCGCCTGCGGCAGATCTGGACACGCATCTGGCGACAGTATCCGCCGCTACCGCTGGCAGCCTGGGCGGCGGAACTGGACGGCAAGCGCTGAGGCAGAGCGAGCCCGGGCAGGCTCGCCCTTTTTCGCTCAGGTACGAAATTGCCGGACCAGCTCCTGCAGCTCGACGCCGAGCCGCGCCAGCTCGGCACTGGCCCCGGCCGTCTGCTCGGTGGCACTGGCACTCTGATCGCCGATGTCGCGCACGCGGGTCACGCTCTCGGAAATGTTCTCCGCAACCGCGCTCTGCTGCTCGGCCGCCGCGGCGATCTGCTGGTTCATCTGCTCGATGGTGGAAACCGACTCGGTGATACGCCCCAGGGCGACGCCGGCCTCATTGGCCAGATCCACCGTGCGCTGGGTGAGATCGCGGCTGTTCTGCATCTGCTCGACAGCCTGCTGCGCGACCCGCTGCAGGTTGCCGATCAGGCCTTCGATCTCTTCGGTGGAATCGTGGGTGCGCCGCGCCAACGCGCGTACCTCGTCGGCCACCACGGCGAAACCACGGCCCTGCTCGCCGGCCCGGGCCGCCTCGATGGCCGCGTTGAGGGCCAGCAGGTTGGTCTGTTCGGCGACCGCACGGATCACTTCCAGCACACTGCCGATGCGCCCGCTTTCGGCATGCAGCGCTTCGATGGCATGCGCCGACTGGTCGACCTCGCCGGCCAGGTTGCCGATCTGGCCGACGGCATCCTGCACCACCCGATCGCCCTGGCGCGCCTGCTGATCGGCCTGGCGCGCGGCAGTCGAGGCCTGTTCGGCGTTGCGCGCCACCTCCTGCACCGTGGCCGCCATTTCGTGCATGGCCGTTGCGACCTGCTCGGTCTCCAGCCGCTGGGTCTGCACACCGGCACTGGTCTGCGCGGTAACGGCGGAAAGTTGCTCGGCCGCCGCCGCAATCTGGCTGACGCCCCCACCGATACGCCCGATCAGGGCCCGCAGGCTTTCGGTCATGCTGTGCATGGCGTTCTGCAACTGGCCCACCTCATCACGCCGCGTGCTCGCCTGGGAATACGTCAGGTCCCCGCCGGCCACGCGCTGGGCCTGCTGCACGGTCGCACGCAGCGGTCCGACGATCATCCGCGAGATCGACACCGCTGCCAGCAGCCCGATGCAGATCGCCAACGCACCGATGACGGCCAGTAGCGTATAGGTGCTGCGGCGCTGCTGCTCCATGGCGGCAGTCGCGCTGGCCAACGCCTCGCCGGCGGCATCGATCACCACCTCCGCTTGCTGGTCCATCGAGCGCTCCAGCGCGAGGCGCTTGTCGCGATTCTGGCGGAACTCAGCGAAGGCGGCACGGTAGTTCTCGAGTTCGGCCAGCGCCTTGTCCATCGAAGCCTGCTGGTCATCGCCCAGCCAGACCTTCAGATTGCTACCGACAGCCGCCACGTTGTCGTGCAGCTCCTGCCAGCTCTTGACCGCAGCATCGGAGCTGTTGCCGACATAGACATTCTCCAGGGTGCGCATGTCGAGAATCTGCTTGGTCAGCCCCGAGGTGGCCTCGGCGATGGTCAGCGGATCGCTGCCCTTCAGGCGATCCCCCTCCAGCCGCAGGACGCGCACCGCATCGTACATATCGAGTTCGATGAATTCGAACTCCTCGCGGCTGACCTGAGCGGCGTTCTGCATCTGCGTGCGCAACGCGACACCCCGCTGGATCAACTCGCCGTATTCATCGAATTGCCGCCCGTACTCGTCCGCGGCCTGGCGAATCCGCGCCAGGTAGGCGTGCTCCACGTTGCCGGAACTGGCGGCCAGCGCGACCAGCTCGTCGTCGAGCTGTTGCAGTGACTTGCGCAGCCCATCGGCCGAGGCCTGCTGACGCGTCAGCGCATAGTCACGCTCGTTTCCCCGCGCCGCGAGAATGGAGGCGTTGAGCGTGGAAAACTGATTGATCTGGCTCGCCCGCCCGAGGATTTCGTCGACGGCGATAAAGCCGGTACCGGCCACGCCCAGGGTCAGCAGCAGTACCACGCCAAAGCCGTAGATCAGCTTCTTGCCGACCGGGATGTTGGTGAAGAAATTCAGCACTGATTCCATCGAAAACATTCCACAAATGAAGGGCACCCCAGGTGAGTCGGCAAAGATTACTAATAGTTGAGTAATTAAACAGGATTTTTTGGCGCCTTAAGACTGACGGCCTGGACATACCCGATGCATCGAAGCGGTGCAGTCTCTTTCGGATGCTGGCAAAGCGCCCCAGCGCAGCGCAGCGATGCTTCTGCAGCACACCAAAAACAACAGTATCCATATGATTTATGGATAATTTTATGAATTGGCAAGCATCCTGCTTTGAGAGCCTCACCCTGATTACTGCAATCAGGTTTCCAGGACGAGGGCCCACCCTCGCGTACCGACACAGGGAGTCAAAGCATGTTCAAAAAACTCACAGTGGCAGTTGCCGCAGCGTCCGCAATGGGCTTCAGCGCCTTGGCCGTCAGCGAGACGGTGCCCTCTCCACTCGGCGATTTCGACGTCAGCATGACCGCCACTCTGGCCAGCGATTACATCTGGCGCGGCCAATCGCAGACCGCTGGCGAAACCGCTATCCAAGGCAGCCTGGACGTCGCACACGAAAGCGGTCTGTATGCCGGGATCTGGGCCTCGAACGTCGACGATGCGGCGTTCCCGGGCAACACCAGCGGCGCCGACATCGAAGTCGACTACTACGTCGGCTACGGCTATGGCTTCACCGATGACATCTCCGCCGACCTGCAGCTGGCCAAGTACGCCTATCCGCAGGCCAGCGAGTGGAACAGCTACGAAATCATCCCGAGCATCACCGCCTACGGCTTCACCCTGGGCTACAAGTACGGCGTCGAGACCGGCGTGCACCCGTCCTACACCTGGGCCGGCTACGAATACGAGCTGCCCTACGAAACGACCCTGTTCGCCAGCTACGGCTACACCGATGCAAAGGCCGGTGGCGAGGACTACAACGACTGGGCCGTCGGCGTGGGCAAGACCCTCTTCGGCCTGGACGTGACGCTGACCTATACCGACACCGACATCGCCTCGGCGGATTGCGAAGCCACCTATGGCAAGGACGACTACTGCGACTCCAACCTGACCGTCGCGGTCTCCAAGTCCTTCTGACCGGGTGCCGGCCGTCGCGAGACGGCCGGGCCAAGCAAACCTTTGGTTTTGAACCGCTCCAACGGGGCGGTTTTTTTAGGCCATGTCTCGCTTGCCACTGCATAGGTTGCAGGTTGGCTCGGGGCGCATAGCCTGAGGCGCGTAGGTTGGGTTGAGGAGCAAAGCGACGAAGCCCAACACGTTCGTGTCGATTCCAGTTGGGCTTCGCTGCGCTCAGCGCCAGCCTATCGGCGCATACCCCATCGGGCTAGTCCAGTAACCCGGCATCGCCTTTTTATGACTCCGTTCCGCTCAGTGCTGCAGGTGCCCATACAGCCGGGCGTACAGGCCGCCCTCGGCGATCAGTTGCTGGTGATCACCTTCCTCCGCGATCCGTCCACCATCGAATACCAGAACCCGGTCGGCCTGCTTCACCGCCGACAGACGGTGGGCGATGATCAGTGTCGTGCGGCCTCTAAGGAAACGGTTCAATTCCTGGTGCAGGGCGTATTCGGTAGCCGCATCCAACGCCGAGGTGGCTTCGTCCAGGATCACCACCTTCGGCTCGGAAAGCACCATGCGCGCGACCGCCAGCCGCTGGCGCTGGCCACCGGACAAGCGCACGCCAGAACGCCCAACCACACTGTCCAGTCCGTTCGGCAACTGGCGAATGGTCTCCGCCAGCTGGGCGATTTCCAGGGCGTGCCAGCAGAGCGCGTCGTCCCGCTCACGCCCCATGGTCAGGTTGGCGCGCACGGTGTCGTTGAACAGCGCCGGATGCTGCAGCACGACGGCGACATTGTCGCGCACCGTGTTCAAGCCGATCTCCTCCAGCGGCACGCCGCCGAAGCGAATCTGCCCGGCCTGTGGCTGGTAGAGCCCCAGCAACAACTGCACCAGCGTACTCTTGCCACCGCCGCTGGCGCCGACGACGGCAACCTTCTCCCCGGGCGCGATGCTGAGGTCCAGGCCTTCGAGAACCGGCTCGTCCTGGTAGGCGAACTGCAAGCCATGCACGTCGATGGCGACAGTCGACTGGCCGGCAAACGGATCGCGGCCACCGGCATACTGCGGTTCGTCGGCCCGGGCCAGCAACTGGTTGATCCGCCCCAGCGCACCGCCGGCCGCGTAGAAGGCATATTGCAGGCTGAGCAGTTGCTCCACCGGGCCGATCATGAACCAGAGGTAACTGAATACCGCGAGCATCTGGCCGATGGAGAGATCGGAAAACAGCACGGTCAGCATTGCCGCCGCGCGGAACACATCGATGCCGAACTGGAACAGCAAACCACTGGCGCGATTGGAAGCGTCGGTCTTCCACTGCGAGGCCACCGCGTAATCGCGCACTTCGCGGGCGCGCAGCCCGAGACGGCCAAGGAAGAAGCCCTGGCGATTGCCGGCGCGGACCTCCTGGATCGCGTCAAGGGTCTCGGTGAGTGCCTGGGTGAAGCGCGAGGTGCTGTCGTTCTCCAGCTTCTTCAGGTACTTGACGCGCTTGCCCAGTTGCACCGTGGCGTAGATAACCAGCGGATTGAACAGCAGGATCAGCAGCGCCAATTGCCAGTGCATCCAGACCAGGATGGCGGCCGTGCCGATGATCGACAGCAGCGCCACCAGGAAGCGGCTGAGGGTTTCC
This sequence comes from Pseudomonas sp. BAY1663, assembly GCF_000582595.1. NCBI lineage: Bacteria > Pseudomonadati > Pseudomonadota > Gammaproteobacteria > Pseudomonadales > Pseudomonadaceae > Pseudomonas > Pseudomonas sp. BAY1663. The sequence continues at coordinate 4,580 of NZ_AZSV01000020.1, read as the reverse complement.
CCGATGAACTTGTCGATGGTTTCCAGATCGGTGACCAGATGCGTTGCCACCGTGCCGCCACCCAGGCTCTCGTACTCCGCCAGTGCGATGCGCTTGAGCCGCTCGATCAGACGGATCCGAATGCGATAGACGATGTCCTTGGACAGCCGGGCGAACAGGCGCGCCTGCAGTACGTTGAACACCAGCGCCGAGAGACGCAGCAGCAGCGTGATGCAGAGCATCAGGCCGATATAGCCAGCCGCGGTCTCCCAGCCGCTGGGCAGGAAGCGATCCATGACCTGCAGCGCGGCATCTCCTTCGCCCAGCAGCACCTCGTCCACCAGCAACGGCAGCAACAGGGGAATCGGCACACTGCACAGGGTCGCCAGCACCGCGATCAGGTTAGCCAGGAGCAGCGCCTTGCGATGATGCAGTGCGAGCCGGCGGATCTCCGCCCAACTGAGCCGGTCAGGCATGGGTATTGTGCTCCAGCCAGCGCCCCAGCAACGGGGCCAGAACCGATAATGGCTGGTAACCGTTGGTCAGCAATGCCAGCCGTCCCCCGCCCTCGGCCAGCAGGTCGGGAAGCCGGCGATCCCGAGATTTTCCACCCAGGCGAAATCGGCCGCCGTGGCCGCCCTCGCCTCCTGGGAGTCGTAATGCTCGGCGAACCTGCCGCGCGGTATACCGGCCGCTTCGGCCAGCTCCACCAGCAGCGAGGGCTGCGTCACGTCGCGGCCTTGCCCATAGAACGCCTGCTGGATCAGCGTTGCCAGCGGCCAGACGCGGGCCTGGTCGATACCGCGTGCCGCCACCAGTGCCCGGCAGGCGGGTTCGGTGTCATAGACCAGGCCCTCCGGCAGCCCCGCGACAAGATTGAACGGCTGGCCGGTAGCGGCACGCACCGCCTGCCAGTAGGAGAGCGTCCGCGCGCGCCCGCTCTGGTCCATAGCCGCCCGCTCGCGGCGCAGCCCACCGACCACCCATTCCAATTGCACGCCCTGCGCCCCGGCCTGCTCGGCCAGCTCCTGCAGCACCGGTGCGAACCCCCAGCACCAGGAGCACATGGGGTCCATCACGTAAATCAGTCGAGCCACTTCGATACTCCACTACTCGGCGCATGCGGCCTGCTCAGCGCTCCAGCTCCCGGGGGTCGCGTCCGATGGGATGCGGCTGGTTGCGCTGGCGGGCCAGCTCGATCTGCTTCTGTCGCTCGCGAGCACTGGCCCGGGTCTTCTCGCTCAGGGTATTCCAGCAGTGCGGACAGCTGATACCCGGAGCGTAGTGCTCGGATTGCCGATCCGCCACGGAAACCGGGGAGCGACAGGCGTGGCACAGATCGAAATCGCCGGTGCTCAGGTCGTGCCGTACGGTGACCCGATTGTCGAACACGAAGCAGTCGCCCCGCCAGCGACTCTGCGCCTCGGGCACCTCCTCCAGATACTTGAGGATGCCGCCCTTGAGGTGATAGACCTCTTCGAACCCTTCACCGAGCATATAGCTCGATGCCTTCTCGCAACGGATACCGCCGGTGCAGAACATCGCCACCTTCTTGTGCCTGGTCGGATCGTAGTGCGCCTTGATGTAGGCGGGAAACTCGCGGAACGAGCGGGTCTTCGGATCGACCGCACCGTCGAAGGTGCCGATGGCCACCTCGTAGTCGTTGCGCGTATCGATCAGCAGCACCTCCGGATCGGCGATCAGGGCGTTCCAGTCCTGCGGTTCGACATAGGTACCGACGCGCTGGTTGGGATCGACCCCGACCACGCCCAAGGTGACGATCTCCTTCTTCAACTTGACCTTGGTGCGGTAGAACGGCTGTTCGTCGCAGTAGGATTCCTTGTGATCGATATCGGCCAGTCGCGCATCACGCCGAAACCAGGCGAGCAGCGCATCGATCGCCTGGCGAGTGCCGGACACGGTGCCGTTGATCCCCTCTTCGGCCAGTAGCAGCGTGCCTTTGATGTCGTTGTCGCTGAGTATTTCGAGCAGGGGCTCACGCAACGCGACGTAGTCCGGTAGGGACACGAACTTGTACAACGCTGCGACGACGATCTTCTGTGTCATGGGTATGTCCACCAGTGGTCGCCCGCGTAAAGGGCGGACCGGATACAAACGAAAGCGCCGGCAACGGCCGGCGCGAGGAAAAGTCTAACAAACAAGGCACAACGGGCGCGCGGGCGGTAAGCTGGTCCCGTCTATTTATGCCCGCCGGCGCAGACGGGCGAGGATGGCACCGCAGTTTGCTGGCGCCACTCCTCCGGTGTGTAGGTATGCAGCGCTAGTGCGTGGATCTGCTGCATCAGCGCCCCCATCGCGGCATAGGCCTTCTGGTGGCGCTTGACCGAATTCAAGCCGGCGAATTGCGGGCTGACGATCACGGCCTTGTAGTGGGTTTCCTGCCCCCGGCTGTGCATGTGGCTTTCATCGAACACTTCGAGGTGCTCGGGCTGGAGTGCTTGCAGGGCGTCTTGGATCGAATCGAGTTTGGGCATGCCTGGCTCTCTCAAGGCTTCTGGGTATCGAGTTCGGCCGTCATGTCGGCCAGCAGCTGGTTCACTTCCGGCACAGCGGCTTCCAGTTTCGCCTGGGTCAGCTGCGCCGAACGGGCATTGAGCTCCGGCAGCTTGGCGAGCATCTTCTTGCCCAACGGCGATTGATAGAAGTCGATCAGCTGGTTCAATTCAGGCTCGGAAAACTGGCTGGTATAGAGCGCGACCAGATCAGGTTTCAGCTTGTCCCAGCCGATGGCTTTGTCCAACGCCGCATCGGCCTTGGCCTGGTAGCGCTCGAGCAGCGCCCTCTTGCTCCCCGGCGCCTGGGCTTCGGCAAAGCGCTGCGCGAACATTTGCTGGACCTGGGCATAAACCGGCACCGCGAGGCGCTCGGCATTCGCCAATTGGAGGAAGCGCTCGGCACTGTCAGCGTGGGTTGCATTGTCGGCCATCGACGAAACGGCGATACAGCTGAGGGCAAATGCGCAGCAAAAACGGAAGGTACGGTGCGTGGACATTGGAAATACCTTGGATGGGCGATAGGTAGCCCTCAATGGACACATTCTGCGCCTGGAGTTCCAATGGCTCAAGCAACGGGCTGCAACACCACGGAACCCCCAGTGTCGTAACGCAGCCTAAACAAGTAATTCGAACCATGGAGCAACGGCATGACACGTACCGAGACCGACAGCCTGGGCCCAGTAGAGGTGCCGGAACAGGCTTACTGGGGTGCCCAGACCCAACGCTCGCTGAGCAACTTTGCAATCGGTGGCGAACGCATGCCGATCGAAGTGATGCATGCCCTGGCTCTGATCAAGAAAGCAGCAGCACGGGTTAACAACCGCATCGGAGACCTGCAGCCCGATATTTCCCGCTTGATCGAACAGGCCGCCGACGAGGTGTTGCATGGCCAGCACGACGATCAGTTCCCATTGGTGGTCTGGCAGACAGGCAGTGGCACGCAGAGCAACATGAACGTCAATGAAGTGATAGCAGGGCGCGCCAACGAACTGGCTGGAGGCAGCAAGGGCGGCAAAAGCCCCGTGCACCCCAACGATCACGTCAATCGTGCGCAGAGCTCCAACGACTGCTTCCCTACCGCGATGCATATCGCCACCGCCAAGGCCATCCATGCCGATCTCTTGCCGGCGTTATCCGAGCTGTCCGGTGGGCTCGCCGAGCAAGCCGCGCGCCATAACAAGCTGATCAAGACTGGGCGGACCCATATGATGGACGCCACCCCGATCACCTTCGGCCAGGAACTCTCGGCCTTCGTAGCCCAGCTCGACATCGCCGAACGGGCGATCCGTCAGAGCCTGCCGGCTGTCTATGAACTGGCCCAAGGCGGCACGGCCGTCGGCACCGGGCTGAATGCCCCGCACGGTTTCGCCGAAGCCATCGCTGCGGAACTGGCAGCTCTTTCAGGGCTTCCCTTCGTCAGCGCGCCCAACAAATTCGCCGCATTGGCTGGGCATGAGCCCTTGGTCGCGCTTTCCGGGGCCTTGAAGACCCTGGCCGTGGCCCTGATGAAACTGGCCAATGATTTGCGCTTGCTGGGTTCCGGGCCTCGCGGCGGCTTCGCCGAAGTGAAACTGCCGGCCAACGAGCCCGGCAGCTCGATCATGCCCGGCAAGGTCAACCCGACCCAGTGCGAGGCGTTGTCGATGCTTGCCTGCCAGGTCATGGGCAACGATATGACCATCGGTTTCGCGGCAAGCCAGGGGCATTTGCAGCTCAATGTGTTCAAACCGGTGATCGCCCATAACCTGCTGCAGTCGATCCGATTGCTGGCTGATGGCTGCCGCAACTTCAATACCCACTGCATAGCGGGACTCGAACCAGACCCTGCGCGTATGGCTGAACATCTGGAACGAGGTTTGATGCTGGTAACCGCCCTGAATCCCCACATCGGCTACGACAAGGCAGCGGAAATCGCCAAGAAGGCTTATGCAGAGGGCAGTACCCTGCGCGAAGCGGCATTGGAACTCGGCTACCTGACCAACGATGAATTCGAACAATGGGTTCGTCCGGAAACCATGCTGGAGTCAGGGCAACGAGGATGACCTGAATCGACTGATAAACCAGTCATTCAGCGGGGCTGGAGCG
>NZ_AZSV01000019.1:0-62515 GCF_000582595.1 Pseudomonas sp. BAY1663 | reverse complement strand
CGCGTTCTGCGCCGCGACCCTGCTGCCCGTGCCGCCCAGCGCCTGGCTGGTCTACGGCGCGGCGATCCTGGCCCTCGGCCTGATCATGTGGCGCCTGAGCCTGGACCTGAAGATCACCCTGGCCCTGCTCGGCGGCGGCCTGCTCGCCACGCTGCTGCTGGGCGGTTCGCTGTTGCTGGGCCTGAAGGGCGCGCGGCACCTGCTGGCCGGCGCCGCGCTGAGCTGGCGGCTCGGCCTGGGCCAGCTCCTGCGCCATCCGCTGGCGGCCGCCGGACAGGCGCTGGCCTTCGGCCTGATCCTGCTGGCCATGGCGTTGATCGCACTGTTGCGCGGCGAACTGCTGGACACCTGGCAGGACCAACTGCCGGACGACGCCCCCAACCATTTCGTACTCAACGTGCTGCCGGCCGAGAAGGATGCCTTCGCCGAGCGCATCGCTGCCCTGTCCGACCACGCCGCGCCGCTGTACCCGGTGGTTCCCGGGCGCCTGGTGGCGATCAACGGCGAGCCGGTGCGCCAGCTGGTCAGCAAGGACTCCCAGGGCGAACGGGCCATCCGCCGCGATCTCAGCCTGACCTGGGCGGCCGAGCTGCCGAAGGACAATCGGCTGGCCGCCGGACAGTGGTGGAACGCGCGCGGGCAGACGGAGCTGCCCGGCGTCTCGGTGGAAGCCGAGCTGGCCGAGAGCCTGGGACTGAAGCTGGGCGACCAGCTGCGTTTCAGCGTCGGCGGTCTCGACCGCGAAGCGCTGGTGAGCAGCCTGCGCGAGGTCAACTGGGACAGTTTCCAGCCGAACTTCTACATGATCTTCGAGCCCGGCACCCTGCAGGACATGCCCGCCACCTACATGACCAGCTTCCACCTGCCGCCCGGCAAGGACCGCGAACTGGTCGAGCTGGCGCGCGCCTTCCCTTCGGTCACCCTGCTGCAGGTCGAGGCCCTGCTCGCGCAACTGCGCAGCATCCTCGCGCAGGTTTCCCTGGCAGTGGAATATGTGCTGCTGTTCGTGCTGGCAGCGGGGCTCGCCGTGCTGTTCGCCGGCCTGCAGGCAACCCTGGACGAGCGCATCCGCCAGGGCGCGCTGCTCCGTGCGCTAGGTGCCGAGCGCCTCCTGCTGCTCAAGGCGCGACGTGCCGAATTCGGCCTGCTCGGCGCCGCCAGCGGCCTGCTCGCCGCGCTCGGTTGCGAACTGGTCAGCGCCCTGCTCTACCACTATGCCTTCGATCTGCACTGGCAACCGCACCCCTGGTTGCTGCTGTTGCCCCTCCTCGGCGCCCTGCTGATCGGCAGCGCAGGCACCCTTGGCACGCGCCGGGCGCTGAACGCCAGCCCGCTGGCGGTGCTGCGCGAGAGCTGAGCAGGTAGAATCGGCGCTTTTCAGCCAAGCCGGAATCCCATGAGCCGCTACCGTCCGCCCCGCCCCGCTGGCACGCCGCTGATCACCCCCGAAGGCGAAGCGCGGCTGCGCGCCGAACTGCACGAACTCTGGCACGTCAAGCGCCCGCAGGTGACGCAGTCGGTAAGCGAAGCTGCGGCGCAGGGCGATCGCTCGGAGAACGCCGAATACACCTACGGCAAGAAGATGCTGCGCGAGATCGACAGCCGGGTGCGCTTTCTCAGCAAGCGCCTGGAAAAACTCAAGGTGGTCAGCGAGCGCCCCAGCGATCCGAACAAGGTGTATTTCGGCGCCTGGGTCACCCTGGAAGACGAAGACGGCGAACAGGCCCGCTACCGCATCGTCGGCCCCGACGAGCTGGACCTCAAGCAAGGCCTGATCAGCATCGACTCGCCCCTGGCGCGCGCCCTGGTGGGCAAGGCGCTGGATGCGGAAGTCCAGGTGCACACGCCCACAGGCGCGAAAACCTGGTACGTAGTTGCCATCGATTACCCGTGACCAGACAGTTCTAATCCGACCAAATAGTCACGATATTCGCCGAATATGCACGAACAAGCGGGCTTACGCGCAAAAAACCAACAAACATCACTTTCCCACCCATAGCGCCGTTTCGCTCGGTAACAGGCGCGACGGCAGCGAGCCGGTTCGCGGCTAGCCACTCATGGCAATCGGGCATCCTAGGGCGGTATTTTCCTGGCGACAGGGCCTGGCACGAATACTGCGTTTGCGCTGGCGCAGTACGCGCCACGCGCGGTGACCCGGCAAGGGACTGCCCCCACATGCCCGATTCACCTACCCAAAGAGTGCGTCCATGAACAACAACAAAACCTTGCTCGCCCTTTGTCTCGGCAGCGCCCTGGCGTTCAGCAGTCAGGCACAGGCTGCGACGGCCGGCTCCGGCTACACCGAAACCCGCTACCCCATCGTGCTGACCCACGGCATGCTCGGCTTCGACAGCCTGCTCGGCATCGATTACTGGTACGGCATCCCCACCGCGCTGCGCCGCGACGGTGCCCAGGTCTACGTCACCGAAGTCAGCCAGTTGAACACCACCGAGCTGCGCGGCGAAGAACTGCTGGCCCAGGTCGAGGAAATCGTCGCCATCAGCGGCAAGCCCAAGGTCAACCTGATCGGCCACAGCCATGGCGGGCCGACCGTCCGCTACGTCGCCGGGGTGCGCCCCGACCTCGTCGCCTCGGTGACCAGCGTCGGCGCGCCGCACAAGGCTCTGACGTCGCCGACCTGTTGCGCCAGATCCCGGAAGGCTCCGCCGGCGAAGCCATCGCCGCCGGCCTGGTCAATGCCATGGGCAGCCTGATCCACTTCCTGTCCGGCAGCCCGAGCAGCGCCCCGCAGGACGCCCTGGGCTCGTTGGAATCGCTCAATAGCGAGGGCGCCGCGCGCTTCAATGCGAAGTTCCCCCAGGCCATACCGACCACCGCCTGCGGCGAAGGCGCCTACAAGGTCAACGGCGTGCACTACTACTCCTGGAGCGGCACCAGCCCGCTGACCAACCCACTGGACATCAGCGACGCGATGATGGGCGCCGGCGCGCTGGCCTTCGACGGCCCCAACGATGGCCTGGTGGGTCGCTGCAGCTCGCACCTGGGCATGGTCATTCGCGACAACTATCGGATGAACCATCTCGACGAGGTCAACCAGGTCATGGGCCTCACCAGCCTGTTCGAAACCGACCCGGTCAGCATCTATCGCCAGCATGCCAACAGGCTGAAGAACGCTGGCCTCTAAGCGCATGGCCGGGATGGGCGATCCCGGCCGGCTCTCAGGACGTTGCCCATGAATAGATTCATCGTTCTGCTGGTTCTCGCCAGCGCACTGGGCCTGGTCCTCATGCTGGGTCGCCCCGAAACCACCGTCGAAGCGGATGCTGCCTCGCCTGCGCCCCCGGCACCGGCCGCAGCCGCCAGGCTACCGGCACAGGCCGGCACACGGGCGCAAGACAAACGGATACCCACGGCAAGGGACAGCCTGCCAGCCTCGCTCAAGGGCACCCGGATCGACGGCCGGTTCCGCCTGGATGCCGACGGCAACCTGGCCATCGATGGCGAAATTCGCCGGGTCTTCGATTACTTTCTCAGCACTCTCGGCGAAGAGCCGCTCAAGCACAGCCTCGAGCGGCTGCGCCATTACATCGCCGCACAGCTGCCCGAGCCCGCCGCACGCCAGGCCCTGGCGCTGTTGAAGCAGTACCTGGACTACAAGCGACAGCTGCTCGAGCTGGAGGCGAACGTCCCTCGCAGCACCGACCTGCCAGCGATGCGCCAGCGCCTGGCGGCGGTCCAGGCGTTGCGTGCGCGGGTTTTCGAGCCGCCGGTGCATCAGGCCTTCTTCGGCCTGGACGAGGCCTACGACCGCTTCAGCCTGGAGCGCCTGGCGATCCGCCTCGATCCCGCCCTGGACAGTGCCGCCAAGGGCCGCGCCATCGATCGGCTGCGCGCCGGCCTGCCCGAAGGGTTGCAGGACCTGCTGCTGCCCCAGCTGCAGAGCGAACTGCGCGAACGCAGCGCCGCCCTGCAGGCTCGTGGCGGCAGCGCGGAGCAGCTCAGGCAGTTGCGCCAGCAACTGGTGGGCAGCGCCGCGGCCGAGCGCCTGGAAGCCCTGGACCGCCAGCGCCACACCTGGCAGCAGCGGGTCGCCGCCTACCGGCGAGAGCGCCAGCGCATAGAAGCCAGCCGCGGGCTGGACGATAGCGACCGACAAGCGGCCATCGCGCAACTGGAGGCCGAGCATTTCGATGAAAGCGAGCGCCTGCGCCTGCTGGCCGCCGGACAACTGGCGCAAAGCCGGCCCGGGCAATGATCGCAGCGGATCAGTTGGCGGCGGTCTTGCGGTCGACCTCCAGCAGGTAGCGCTCGCGCTGGTAGGCCAGGTAGTACTTGTTGACGCTGTTGACATAGGCCACCACGCCCATGCCGACCGTCTCCATGGCGATGCGCTCGACCTGGAAGAACCACTGATCGGAGTTGAGGCCGCGTCGCCGCGCTTCGGCGCGCATGCTCTGCACCCGCTGCGGCCCGAGGTTGTAGGCGGCCAACACGAAGGCCATGCGTTCGCGCTCGTTCAGTCGCGGACTGGAGAAGAAGCTGCGCCGAATGCTCGCCAGGTATTTCGCGCTGGCCTGCACGTTATTGTCCAAACGCTGGATATCGCTCACGCCCATCGCCCGGGCCGTCGCCGGCGTGACCTGCATCAGCCCCGTGGCCCCGCCGGCACCGCGCGCGGCGGGATTGAGCGTGGACTCCTTGAATGCCAGGGCGGCCAGGTTCAGCCAGTCCAGCTCGATCTGTTCGGCATAGCGCTGCAGGGTCGGGCGCACCTTCTCCAGACGCTGCCGGCCGATGTGATCGAGCGGCTGCTGCACCTTGTACAGCCGCCGGTAGACCCGCACGAAAGCCGCGTCCTGGTTGTCCGGTAGTGCATGCCCCTTGAGGAAGCGATCGGCGCTGGCGCGCAGCATGCTCGCCTCCTTACGCACGAACCAGTGCATGCTGGCCTTGTCGCCAAGGCTCAGCTGCGGCTCGATGCGCAGCCTGGGCATGACCTTGCTCCAACGCTCGGCGATGGTCCGCTCCACCACGGTAGCCGGGTAGATGCCGGCGTGGACCATCTCCAGCACATCCTCCACCGCCAGGGTCGGATCGACCCACTCGGCGACGATCGGCGCCAGCTTGCGTTCCATCAGTTGCTTGTTGAGCCGTGCCAGCAGCGGTCCGGCGGCGCTGCCCGGCGACAAGGCGAGGCTGCGCCCGGACAGCTGTTCCAGGCGCTGGTAGCGCGGACCACCCTGGCGGCCGACCAGCACCAGCGACACATCGCTGACCACCGGCCGACTGCGGCTGATGCCTTTCATCCCGGCCAGCGGCAGCAGTTCGCCGGGCGCCACCAGGTCGCCCTCGCCGCGCTGCAAGGCGCCGAGCAACTGGTCCTTGGCCTTGGGAATGATCTTCAGGGTGATGGTGCGCCCGGACGCGGCGTCGCGGTTCAGGTACTGTTCGAAGGCGCGCAGGCGTGCGTACTCGACGCCGATGGCCTCACCCTTCACTTCACCCGCGCTGTTGCGGCTCTGGTTGACCAGCACCCGCAGCACGCCGCTGCGGCGGATCTCGGCCAGGTCACGTACCGCGGCCGTCGACTGCCAGGCCTCCGGCCCCGCCACCCGCGCGCTCGCGGTCACTGGCAACAGCGCCAGCAGGCAGAACAGAAGGGGCAGCAATCGTGACATGGAAGACGCACCGGACCGTAGACGAAGAGAATCCAATGCGGTGCTCCCTGCCGCAAAGGTGGCAAAGACTCTCACAGCACAGCGCTTCTGCCAATTTCACTTTCGATGGGTGGTTTAGCTATATATTCCATCCCGCTGTTTTCATTGAACATTCAGCATGCAGGAGATCTTCATGCAGCTCGTCGACATCGGCGTCAACCTGACTCACCCGACATTCGCCGCCGACCCGCGCGCGGTGGTCGAGCGCGCCCGGGCGGCCGGCGTGGCGCAGCTGCTGCTGACCGGCACCAGCCTCGGCGAGAGCGAGGCCGCTTTACAGCTGTGCCGGGAACTGGACGAAACCGGCCAGAGGCTCTTCTGCACCGCCGGCGTCCACCCGCATGATGCCAGCCAGTGGAGCGCCGACAGCGCCAGCCAGTTGCGCGGGCTGCTGGGCGAGCCGCAGGTGCGCGCGGTCGGCGAATGCGGCCTGGACTTCAACCGCGACTTCTCCCCGCGCCCCCAGCAGGAGCGGGTGCTGGAAGAGCACCTGCAGCTCGCGGTGGAACGGCACCTGCCGGTGTTTCTCCACGAACGCGATGCCAGCGAGCGGCTGGCGGCGATCCTGCGTCCCTTCCGCGACCGGCTCGAGGCCGCCGTGGTGCACTGCTTCACCGGCGACAAGCGGGCGCTCTACGCCTACCTCGATCTGGACCTGCACATCGGCATCACCGGCTGGATCTGCGACGAACGCCGCGGCACCCATCTGCACCCGCTGGTACGTGAAATCCCCGAGGGCCGCCTGATGCTGGAAAGCGACGCGCCCTACCTGCTGCCGCGCACCCTGCGACCGAAGCCCAAGAGCGGCCACAACGAACCGGCCTACCTGCCGGAGGTCCTGCGCGAAGTGGCGCGCCATCGCGGCGAGAGCGAAGCGTGCCTGGCCGCCCACACCACGCGCTGCGCACGCGCGTTCTTCGAGCTGCCCATGCTCGATTGATTCACAAAATCCATTCAAGCTCCGCGCGCAGCGGCCGTTAAGCCTTGAGTCCACCGGAGCGGCCGCGGCGCTCCGGCAATCACCACAGAAGAAGAGCAGTCATGGCAGTCTGGATTCGCGATCTCTCGCTGAAGTACAAGTTCTGGGCCCTCAACATGGTGACCTTCGTCATCACGCTGTTACTGGTGCTCTACGCCATCCAGCTGGAACAGGGTGCCCGCAGCGACGACGCACGAGTCGCCGCCCAGGCCCGCGCCACCCTGCTGGCCGCCTGGCCGGAGGCTGCAGCGTTGCCGCAGAGCCAGGATCTGCTCGTCTTCCAGGCCGGCCAGCGGGCCGTGGTCGATGGCCAGCCCGTCGCCGACAGCGGCTGGACGCCGCTGCCCCATGACCGCCTGTTCGCCCGCCAGCCGCTGATCGGCGTGCAGACGGTCTCCCGCCCCAGTGGCCAGACGCTCGCCGTGCTGGCCCACGCGCCCGGCGCCCGGGAGGTCCTCGGCCAGCATTTCTTCAGCTATGCCGGCGCGGTCGCCGTACTCATGCTCGGCCTGCTCGCCGCCTCGCAATTGCTGATCCGCTTCCTGCTCAGCCATCTCAACACACTCAAGGACGTCATGCTGCACGTCGAGCGCAGCGGCGACCTGCAGGCGCGCGTGCCGCTGGACAGCCGCGACGAGGTCGGCCAGATGGCCGGTGCCTTCAACGCCATGCAGAGCGGTTACCAGCGTATCGTCGGCACCGTCGCCCAGGCTGCCGCGCGCCTCGACGAAGGCGCCAGCCGCCTGGCCGCGAGCATGAATGACGTACGCCAGGGCATGCTTGGCCAACAGGGCGAAACCGACCAGGCCGCCACCGCCATCAACGAAATGAGTGCCACCGTCTACCACATCGCCGAGCATGCCGGCGATACCCGCGACCAGTCGCAGAACGCCGATCGACTGGCCGGGGAAGGCCATCGCGTGGTGGGGCGCGTGGAGAAATCCATCTCCAGCCTGTCGCAAGGCGTACAGCAGACCGGCGAGATGATCGAGCAACTGGCCGCCGACAGCCAGAAGATCAACGGCGTGGTCAACGTCATCCACAGCATCGCCGAACAGACCAACCTGCTCGCGCTCAATGCCGCCATCGAGGCGGCACGTGCCGGCGAGATGGGTCGCGGCTTCGCCGTGGTCGCCGACGAAGTGCGCAACCTGGCCAGGCGGGTGCAGGACTCGACCGACGAGATCACCCAGATGATCACCAACCTGCAGGCCATGACTCGCGATGCCGTGGAGTTCATGCAGGAAAGCTCGCTCAAGGCCGACGACTGCGTGCGCGAAGCGGGTGAAGCCGCGCTGGCGCTGGAAGCCATCACCGGCGCGGTGGCGCAGATGCGCGAGAGCAATACCCAGATTGCCGTCGCCGCCGAGCAGCAGAGCCAGGTCGCCGAGGAACTCAACCGCTCGGTCACCGGCATCCGCGACGTCACCGAGCGGACCGTGGAGCAGACCGTCACCTCGGCCACCACCAGCGCGGAGCTGGCCGCGTTGTCGGCGGAACTGAGCCGGGCCATCCGCCAGCTGAAGCTGTAACCACAATACGTAGCGCGTAGGTTGGGTCGGGGCGCGCAGCCTGAGGAGCATCGCGACGAAGCCCAACATACCCGCCCTATCCCTGTTGGGCTTCGCTACGCTCAGCGCCAACCTACCGCGTGTGCCAAGCGCCCGAATCCGGCCGTTTTCGCAACACTGCCAACAATCCCCCGCTACATAGCAGGACCAGCGTCCCCGCCCTCCGTGCAAGAAAAGCACGCACCTCTTTCGAGCAACGCACCACGACGGTGCAACTAGAAAACCCTCGGCAAGCCGGCAACGCCCGGAAATGCGGCATTCACGTCTTGGCACCGCTCTTGCTATGACCAGGGTGCAGGAAGCTGCAACTCATGGAATGAGAACAATCTGAAATAGCCGACTAGGGTTCCGACTCGCACGACGAGTGGCTGGTCCGAGAGTTGGCGACCTCCGGTGAGGTTACACGGCGGGACAAAAGCCCGGGAGAAGAGCGTCATGCCGCGCAGCTCCTGCCGCTATTCCCACACACTGGAGGGTTTGCCATGTGCCCGTACGAATCGGCTCTGCCGGTCATCTCCCTGCCGCATACCGGCGCCTTAGCCGCCCCTCGATCTCGCCGCCGCACGCCAGCACTCGCCACCACTGCCCGGGGTGCCTGCTCATGCGCCTGATCAATCGCTCGCCCAGCCGCAGCGGCTGGCTGGCATTGGCCATCCTGCCCTTCGCCCTGCTGCTGGCGCTGTACCTGACCCATTCGGCCCAGCGCCTGGAACTCAACCCCAACGACAAGCTGCTGCCCAGCTTCGCCCAGATGAGCGCGGCCGTGGAACGCCTCGCCTTCACCCCCGACAAGCGTTCCGGCGACTACCTGTTCTGGCAGGACACCGTCGCCAGCCTGAAACGCCTCGGCACGGGCCTGGCCATCGCCGCCGTCGCCGGCCTCTGCCTGGGGGTCGCCGCCGGCACCCTGCCGCTGTTCGGCGCGCCGCTGTCGCCCTTGCTCACCGTGCTCTCGATGGTGCCGCCGCTGGCGATCCTGCCGATCCTGTTCATCGTCTTCGGCCTCGGCGAGCTGTCCAAGGTGATGCTGATCGTCATCGGCATCACGCCGATCCTGGCCCGCGACCTGGAGCAGCGCGCCCGGGAAATCCCCCGCGAGTTGCTGATCAAGGCCCAGACCCTCGGCGCCAACACCTGGACGCTGATCCTGCGCCTGGTCCTGCCGCAGTTGATGCCACGCCTGCTGATCAGCCTGCGCCTGGTGCTGGGCTCGGCCTGGCTGTTCCTCATCGCCGCCGAGGCCATCGCCTCCACCGACGGCCTGGGTTACCGCATCTTCCTCGTGCGCCGCTACATGGCGATGGACGTGATCCTGCCCTACGTCGCCTGGATCACGCTGCTGGCCTGGGCCATGGACTACCTGCTGCGGCGCCTCACGCGCCTGCTGTTCCCCTGGTACGAAGGAGCCAAGGCATGAGCGACAAGAAGAGCGAAACCGGCGCGTTCATCCAGGTGAAGAACGTCTGGCAACAGTACGGCGAGCAAGTGGTGCTGGAGCGCCTGAACCTGAGCATCGCCGAAGGCGAATTCTGCACCCTGGTCGGCGCCTCCGGCTGCGGCAAATCCACCTTCCTGCGCCTGCTGCTCGGCCAGGAAGCGCCCAGCCGTGGTGAAATCCTGCTCGACGGCCAGCCGCTGGCCGACGAACCGGACGCCAGCCGTGGCGTGGTGTTCCAGCGCTACTCGGTATTTCCGCACCTGACCGTACTGGACAATGTCGCTCTCGGCCTGGAACTGCCGCGCGCCCCGCTGCTGGGCCGGCTGTTCGGCCGCGACAAGCGCGACGCCCGCGAACAGGCGGCGCAGATGCTGCACAGGGTCGGCCTCGGCCATGCACTGGACAAGTATCCGGCGCAGTTGTCCGGCGGCATGCAACAACGCCTGGCCATCGCCCAGGCGCTGGTGATGAAGCCCCGCGTGCTGCTGCTCGACGAACCCTTCGGCGCGCTCGACCCGGGCATCCGCAAGGACATGCACGCGCTGTTGCTGGAACTCTGGCGGGAAACCCGGCTGACGGTGTTCATGGTCACCCACGACCTCTCGGAAGGCTTCACCCTCGGCAGCCGCATCCTGGTCTTCGACAAGCCGCGCATCGATCCCCACGCACCGGGCGCCTATGGCGCGCGGGTGACCTACGACATTCCGCTGCATGCCGACCGCCACGCGGCCGCCGCGGCCGACAGCCTGCCGGCCGACCTCGCCGGCCCTTTTCGAACTGCCTACCAAGGAGCCTGACATGAGCGCTTCCCTCAGCCTGCGCCCGACCCTCTACGAGGAAACCGTCCCCGGCGGCGGCCATACCTCCTTCGTGCTCAAGCGCGGCCAGCTGCTGCGCATCGCCGACATCCACGGCGGCGCCAACGTCAGCCTGTTGCTGTTCAACGCCATGGAGAAGAGCGAACGGCTGAACCTGCCGGACACCCTCAAGTGCCAGCACACCGCCAAGCTCACCGCCGGCCACTGCCTGTACTCGGACATGGGCCGCGTGCTCGCCGCGATCACCGCCGACACCTGCGGCTGGCACGACAGCTTCGGCGGCGTGCTGAATGCCGAGGAGGTACGGGAAAAGTACGGCGAAGGCCGCTACCAGGAACTGCGCAACGGCTTCTTCCGCAACGGCAGCGACAACCTGCTGGTGGAAATGGGCAAGTGGAACCTCGACCTGCAGGACCTGCTGATGACCCTCAACCTGTTCAGCAAGGTCGGCGTGGATGCCGATGGCAGCTTCACCTTCCAGCCCGGCAACAGCGAGGCCGGCGACTACATCGAGCTGTACGCACCGATGGACACCCTCGTGGTGCTCACCGCCCTGCAGCACCCGCTGGACCCCAACCCCGAATACGCCCCCAAGCCGGTACGGCTCAGCTGGCACAAGGTCGAGAGCGACGGCATCAGCGTGCTCTGCCGCACCTCGCGCCCGGAGAACGGCCGCGGCTTCCATAACACCGAACGGCTTTATCTGTAAGGACGGCGCCATGAACCTGATCGAAAGTGAACTGCACCCCGACACCGCCGTCTTCCGCCACCTGATCCCGGCCGGCGAGCCCTACCTGTTCGAAGTCAAGGCCGGCCAGACCCTGCGCCTGCTGGACGTCGAGGGCAACCAGGCCATCGACACGCTGTTCTTCGCCGCGAACAACCCGCGCGAGCGCTTCGACCCGCAGCGCACCCTGCGCCGGCAGAACAAGGTCTACCTCACCACCGGCACGGTGCTCTATTCCAACCTCGGCAAGCCGCTGTTGACCATCGTCGCCGACACCTGCGGCCGCCACGACACCCTCGGCGGCGCCTGCGCCCAGGAGAGCAACAGCGTGCGCTACGCGCTGGACAAGCGCTACATGCACAGCTGCCGCGACAACTTCCTGCGCGCCAGCCTGCACGACGGCCGCCTGGGCAAGCGCGACATCGGCGCCAACATCAACTTCTTCATGAACGTACCGGTCACGCCCGAGGGCGGGCTGACCTTCGAGGACGGCCTCTCCGCGCCGGGCAAGTACGTCGAGCTGCGCGCGGAGACGGACGTGATCGTGCTGATCTCCAACTGCCCGCAGCTGAACAACCCGTGCAACGGCTGGAACCCGACCCCGGCCGAGGTGCTGGTGTGGGAATGAAAGAGCAGCCGGAAGCCTGAAGCTGGAAGAAAGCGCAAAGGTCCCGCACCGCTTCCAGCTTCCAGCTTCCAGCTAAGAGCCAACCACGGACGACCGTGGCTTCGAACGAATAAAGCGGGACGGCCCGCCCAGCCCTTTGAGGGTCGTAGAACATGTTCGACAAACTGCTGATCGCCAACCGCGGCGCCATCGCCTGCCGCATCCTGCGAACCTTGCGTACCCTGGACGTGAAAGGCGTGGCCGTCTACTCCGAAGCCGATATCGCCAGCCTGCACATCCAGCAGGCCGACGAGGCGTACTCGCTGGGTGACGGCCCCGCCGCGCAGACCTACCTGGTGGTGGACAAGATCCTCGACGCCGCCCGCGAGAGCGGCGCCAAGGCCATCCACCCCGGCTACGGCTTCCTTTCCGAGAACGCCGCCTTCGCCGAAGCCTGCGAAGCCGCCGGCATCGCCTTCGTCGGGCCGACGCCCGAGCAACTGCGGGTGTTCGGCCTCAAGCACACCGCCCGCGCGCTGGCCAGGCAGCATGGCGTGCCGCTGCTCGAAGGCACCGAACTGCTGGAAAACCTCGACGCGGCCCTGGCCGCCGGCGAACGGGTCGCTATCCGGTGATGCTGAAGAGCACCGCCGGCGGCGGCGGCATCGGCATGCGCGTCTGCCGTTCGGCGGCTGAACTGAACGAGGCCTTCGAGGCGGTCAAGCGCCTCGGACAGAACAACTTCAGCGACGCCGGCGTATTCATCGAGAAGTACATCGAACGCGCGCGCCACCTGGAAGTGCAGGTGTTCGGCGATGGCCAGGGCGAAGTCATCGCCCTCGGCGTGCGCGACTGCTCGGTGCAGCGGCGCAACCAGAAGGTGCTGGAGGAAACCCCGGCGCCGAACCTGCCGGCCGGCATGGCCGAGGCACTGTGCGCCGCGGCGGTCACGCTGGCCAAGGCGGTCAGCTACCGCAGCGCCGGCACCGTGGAGTTCGTCTATGACGCCGAGGCCCGGCGCTTCTACTTCCTCGAGGTGAACACCCGCCTGCAGGTCGAGCACGGCGTCACCGAGCAGGTCTGGGGCATCGACCTGGTGCGCTGGATGATCGAACTGGCCGCCGGCGACCTGCCGCCACTGGCCGAACTGGCCCGGACGCTCGAACCCAACGGCCATGCCATCCAGGCGCGCCTCTATGCCGAGGACCCGGGCCGCGACTTCCAGCCCAGCCCCGGCCTGCTCACTGCCGTGGCCTTCCCGGCAGCTGACGGCAAGGCCCTGCGCATCGACACCTGGGTCGAGGCCGGCTGCGAAATCCCGCCCTACTTCGACCCGATGATCGCCAAGCTCATCGCCTGGGCGCCGGACCGCGAGCAGGCGCGCGCCGGGCTGGATGCCGCGCTGGGCGACTCGCTGCTCTACGGCGTGGAGACCAACCGCGACTACCTGCGGCAGATCCTCGCCCACGCGCCCTTCGCTGAAGGCTCGCCCTGGACCCGCTGCCTGGAAGGCCTGCGCTATCAGACCAATACCTTCGAGGTGATCGGGGCCGGCACCCAGACCAGCGTGCAGGACTTTCCCGGCCGCCTCGGCTACTGGGCGGTGGGCGTACCGCCGTCGGGGCCGATGGACAGCCGCGCGCTGCGCCTGGGCAACCGCCTGCTGGGCAACCCGGAAGGCGCCGCCGCGCTGGAAATCACCATGAGCGGGCCAACCCTGCGCTTCAACTGCGACGCCGTGGTGGCGGTGACCGGTGCGGCGATCCCGCTGGAACTGGATGGCGCCTCGCAGCCAATGAACACCGCGCTGTTCGTCCCGGCCGGCAGCACCCTGGCCATCGGCACCATCGCCGGGGTCGGCGCGCGCAGCTATCTCTGCCTGCGTGGCGGCCTGCAGGTGCCGGATTACCTGGGCAGCAAGAGCACCTTCACCCTCGGTCAGTTCGGCGGTCATGGCGGTCGCGCCCTGCGCGCCGGCGACGTGCTGCACCTGGCGCCGCTGACCGCGCGCGATGCCGGCGCCAGTCTGCCGGCCGAACTGTGCAGCGCCCTGCCGACGGTGCGCGAGCTGCGCGTGATCTACGGCCCGCACGGTGCACCGGAATACTTCAGCGAGGGCTATATCGAGACCTTCTTCGCCACCGCCTGGGAGGTGCACTTCAATTCCAGCCGCACCGGCGTGCGGCTGATCGGCCCGAAACCCGAATGGGTGCGCGAGAGCGGCGGCGAAGCCGGCCTGCATCCGTCGAACATCCACGACAACCCCTACGCCATCGGCGCGGTGGATTTCACCGGCGACATGCCGGTGATCCTCGGCCCGGACGGTCCGAGCCTGGGCGGTTTCGTCTGCCCGGTGACCATCATCGAGGCCGATCTGTGGCAGCTCGGCCAGCTCAAGGCCGGCGACAAGGTGCGCTTCGTGCCGGTGAATATCGGCACCGCCCGCCAGCTGGCCAAAGCCCGCCAGGCGGAAGTCGCCGGGCTGCAAGTCGTGCCCGTCGACTGGCTGCCGATCCCGCTGGAGCCGCCGGTGGTGCTGGACATCGGCAGTCTCGACAAGCGCCTGGTCGCCCGCCTCTCCGGCGACACCCATTTGCTGCTTGAGATCGGCCAGCCGGAACTGGACCTCGTCCTGCGTTTCCGTGGCCATGCGCTGATGCAGGCGCTAGAGGCGAAGAACCTCGATGGAGTTATCGATCTCACCCCCGGCATCCGCTCGCTGCAGGTGCACTACCAGCCGGAAACCCTGTCGCTGCAGACACTGCTCGACACCGTCGCCGGCCTGTGGGACGCGGTGTGCTCGGCGCAGGACCTCAAGGTGCCGTCGCGCATCGTCCACCTGCCGCTGTCCTGGGACGATCCGGCCTGCCAGCTCGCCATAGAGAAGTACATGACCACGGTGCGCAAGGACGCGCCCTGGTGCCCGAGCAACCTGGAGTTCATCCGCCGCATCAACGACCTGGAAAACCTCGACGCGGTGCATCGCACGGTGTTCGACGCCAGCTACCTGGTGATGGGCCTGGGCGACGTCTACCTCGGCGCGCCGGTGGCCACCCCGCTGGACCCGCGTCACCGTCTGGTCACCACCAAGTACAACCCGGCGCGCACCTGGACCGCGGAGAACTCGGTGGGTATCGGCGGTGCCTACATGTGCATCTACGGCATGGAAGGCCCCGGCGGCTACCAGTTCGTCGGCCGCACCCTGCAGATGTGGAACCGCTACCGCGCCGTGAAGGCCTTCGACGGCCAGCCGTGGCTATTGCGTTTCTTCGACCAGATCCGCTTCTATCCGGTATCCGCCGACGAGCTGCTGCGCATCCGCCGCGACTTCCCGCTCGGCCGTTTCGAGCTGCGCATCGAGGACAGCGAGCTGCGCCTGGCCGACTACCAGGCATTCCTCGCCGAGGAAGCCGAAGGTATCGGCGCCTTCCGTGGACAGCAGCGCGCCGCCTTCGATGCCGAACGCCAGCGCTGGATCGAATCCGGCCAGGCGCACTTCGACAGCGAGGAGGTCGCCGCCGACCTCGGTGAGGACGCCCCGCTCGGGCAGGGCCAGCATGGCATCGAAAGCCATATCGCCGGCAACCTCTGGCAGGTGTCGGTGAGCGAAGGCGAGACGGTCAGCGCCGGCGACGTGCTGGTGATCCTCGAGTCGATGAAGATGGAAATCCCGCTCATCGCACCGGTCGGCGGCGTGGTCAGGGAAGTCCGCGCCCAACCCGGCTCGCCGGTGCGCGCCGGCCAGCGCGTGGTGGTGATCGAGCAAGCCTGACAACCGTAGGGTGGATCGTGCTCCATCGATCCACCAACCGGCCCACCGGGCCGGCCGAACCACACGGTGGAAAAGGCTGCGCCGTTTTCCACCCTACGAAGGAAACGAGCATGAACGATACATTCGACCTGCGCCTCGATACCCTGCGCGGCGCCTATGCCGCCGGTGAAACCACCCCGCGCCGGCTGATCGTCGAACTGCGCGACAAGGCCGCCGCATTGAACGGCGAATTCAACGCATTCATCCACCTGCTGAGCGCCGAGGAACTTGAGCCCTACCTCGCCGCGCTGGACGGCAAGTCGCCCGCCGAGCTGCCGCTCTACGGCATCCCCTTCGCCATCAAGGACAATATCGACCTGGCCGGCATCCCCACCACCGCCGCCTGCCCGGCCTTCGCCTACACGCCGGAAACCAGCGCGACCATCGTCGCGCAACTGATCGCCCTGGGCGCGGTGCCGCTGGGCAAGACCAACCTCGACCAGTTCGCCACCGGCCTCAACGGCACCCGCTCACCCTACGGCGAGTGCCGCAACTCAGTGCATCCGGACTATCCCTCCGGCGGCTCCAGCGCCGGCTCCTCGCTGGCGGTGGCGCTGGGCCTGGCCAGCTTCGCCCTGGGCACCGACACCGCCGGCTCCGGCCGGGTGCCGGCGGCGCTGAACAATCTGGTCGGGCTCAAGGCCAGCAAGGGCCTGATCTCCACCGCCGGGGTGGTGCCGGCCTGCCGCACGCTGGACTGCGTGACCTTCTTCACCGCCACAGCGGACGAAGCCAGCCAGCTGCTGGCGCTCACCGCCCGGCTCGATCCGCGCGACGAGTACAGCCGCGTCAATCCGCTATGGAACGACGGTTCGGCCTTCGGCCGGATCGGATCGTTCCGCTTCGGCGTGCCGAAAAACCTGGAATTTCTCGGCTGCGCGGAAAGCCCGGCGCTGTTCGCCGCCACCATCGAGCATCTGAAAGCCCTCGGCGGCGAGCCGGTGGAGATCGATTTTTCGCCCTTTCTCGAAGCCGCGCGCCTGCTTTATGAAGGCCCCTGGGTCGCCGAGCGCTACAGCGTCGCTGGCGAACTGATCGAACGGCAGCCGGATGCCGTGCTGCCGGTGATCAAGGCCGTGCTGGAAAAGGCACCCGGCGCCACTGCGGTGGAGCTGTTCCGCGCCCAGTACCGCCTGCAGCAACTCAAGGCCATCTGCGACCGGATCATGGCCGAGGTCGATTGCGTGCTGACGCCAGCCTACCCGCGCCCGGTGACCCTCGCCGAGCTGCATGCCGAGCCGGTCAAGCGCAACTCGGACCTGGCTGGTACACCAACTTCATGAACATGCTGGACTACGCCGCGGTGGCGGTGCCGGCCAGCGTCATGGACAACGGCCTGCCCTGGGGCGTGACGCTGTTCGGCCGGGTGTTCACCGACCAGTACCTGCTGAGCCTGGCCGGCGCCCTGCAGCGCCAGACCGCGCTGAAGCTGATCGGCGGCAACGCCCTCGACACGCCGGCACCCCGGAACCCGGCGCGCAACGACCGCGCCCGTATCGTCGTCTGCGGCGCGCACCTGGACGGCCTGCCGCTGAACGGGCAGCTCAGGCAGCGCGGCGCACGCCTGCTCGAAGCCACCCGCAGCGCGCCGGACTACCAGCTCTACGCCCTGGCCGGCGGCCCGCCGCTGCGCCCGGGCATGGTTCGCGTCACCGAAGGCGGAGTGGCCATCGAGGTGGAAGTCTGGGAGCTGCCGAGCGCGGAGCTGGGCTCCTTTCTCACCGGCATCCCCGCGCCGCTCGGCCTGGGCAAGGTGCAGCTCGAAGATGGCCGCTGGGAAACCGGCTTCATCTGCGAACCCTACGGCCTGGAAGGCGCGCAGGACATCACCGGCTTCGGCGGCTGGCGCGCCTACCTGCAGAGCCAATAGCCGACGCCGTATGTTGGTCGAGGAGTGTAGGTTGGGTTGAGGAGCGCAGCGACGAAGCCCAACATGGTCATATCCCCATCCCAGTTGGGCTTCGCTGCGCTCAGCACCAACCTACCCGTGAGCGGCCGAACGTTCGCTCTTCACGGTCCGGAACATCCGTTCGACGCTGTCCTCCCATGCAATACCGGCCGATCCCGGCCTCGACTGCATCGAAGGAGGACCGTCATGCGTATCACCCTGCCACGCATCGGCCTCGGCGGCGCGCCGCTGGGCAACATGTTCCACCCGATCAGCGAAGAAACCGCCGACGCCACGCTCAATGCCGCGTGGGACGCGGGTTTCCGCTATTACGATGTATCCCCGCATTACGGTGCCGGCCTCGCCGAAGCGCGTTTCGGCCGCCTGCTCAGCCACAAGCCACGCGACGAATTCGTGCTGAGCAGCAAGGTCGGCCGCCTGCTACGGCCAGCCGAGCAGCCGGAAAACGCCAAGCCCTTCGTCGACGAACTGCCCAACCGGCGCGTGCCGGACTATTCCGCCGACGGCGCACGCCGCTCCATCGAGGACAGCCTCAAGCGCATGGGCGTCGAGCGCCTCGACATGGTGTTCATCCATGACGTCTCCGAGGACCAATGGGGCCCGCAGTGGCGCGACTACTTCCAGCAGGCCATGGACGGTGCGGCCAAGGCGCTCACGCAACTGCGTGACGAGGGCGAGATTCGCGGCTGGGGGCTGGGAGTCAACCGGGTCGAACCCTGCCACATGGCCCTGGAACAGAGCGATCCCGACGTATTCCTGCTGGCGGGGCGCTATTCGCTGCTCGAGCATGACGAAGCGCTGGATACGCTGTTCCCGAGCTGTCGCGAACGCGGGGTCGGCATCGTCGTCGGCGGGCCGTTCAACTCCGGCGTGCTGGCCGGCGGCAGCCATTACGAATACGACAGGATTCCGCCTGACGTCGACGAGCGCCGGCAGCGGCTGGAGGCCATCGCCGAGCGCTGCGGCGTCGACCTGCGCGCCGCCGCCCTGCACTTCTGCCTGGCCAATCCGGTGGTGGTTTCGGTCATCCCCGGCACGGCGAACCCCAAGCGGCCGCAGCAGTACATGGATTATCTCGATAGCCATGTGCCCGGCGAATTCTGGCGGGTGCTGGTCGACGAAGGCCTGTTGCGCGCGGACGTACCGCTGCCCGCCTGAAGCCCGACGCCGTGCCGCGGCGCCCTGAGAGCCTGTTCACGATCTGGCGAGCGAGGGTCCTGCAAGGCGCAACGACCAACGGGAGTAACAGCCGAAGGCTGGCCCGAAGGATGAGCGCCAGCGAATCAAACAGATGAGGAAGCGGAAGCAGGGCCGACGCGCAGCAGAGCGTGAACAGGCGCTCTGAGTCGCGACCCGGCTGGCAAAACCAGCACCATCGCAGCGCACCCCTCCCCATTTGTGCGCACGCGCCACGCGTCACGGCTGCGCGAAAAAATCCCCTCATCGCGCCCAAGCACCTGAATCCAAACGACAAATACCGAAAATGAAAAAATGGCACGCAATCTGCTCTGCTACAGGTGAACGGGATGAGTCGCCTCCGGCACTCATGACGCTAGTGGCCTGTGCGGTGAGTTGGTTGAGGCAAGTTCGGATGACCATGGTTCCGAGACAAGGCGCTGCGACGAGTCATAGCGGGCTATGGCGAGGAGCAGCAACACAGTCGCGGGGGTCATGGGCGCCGAAATTGACCAGCTGAACTTACCAAACAGGCCTCTGGGCACAATCAGGAGCAACTTCAAGGAGAACTAGGGTTCCGGCTCACAGGGAGTGGGCGCTGGTCCGAGAGTTCTCCGGTCCCAGGGACGGGACTACACGGAGGGATAAAAGCCCGGGAGACGCGATGTCATCCCGTGCCTGTCATTCCAATGTGTAGGGAAATCACGCCATGTCCACACTGCGCTCGCTGAACAAGACCCTCCTCGCCGCCGGCCTGGCCGTCGCGACGTTGTTTTCACCGCTGGCCAGCCAGGCCGCCGAGAAGCTGAAGATCGGCACCGTGGTCTGGGCCGGCTATGGCCCCTTCTACGTCGCCGACAAGCTCGACCTGTTCAAGCCCCACGGCCTGGACGTGGACCTGCAGTTCTTCAACGACCCGGCGCTGATTCCCACCGCCATGGTCAGCCGCGCGCTGGACGGCGGCATGCTCACCTACGACCAGGTGGTGGCCTCGGTCGCCAAGGGCTTGAAGCACCGGGTGGTGATGCCCATCGACTTCTCCAACGGCGGTGACGCCATCGTCGCCGACGCGTCGATCCAGTCCATCGCCGACTTCAAGGGCAAGAAGGTCGGCTTCAACCCGCTGTCGCCCTCGGACTTCCTGCTGGCCTACGCGCTGCAGCAGAACGGCATGAGCGACAAGGACATCGACGCCGTCAACATGACTCCGGAAGGCATCCCCGGCGCCATGGCCTCGGGCAACCTGCCGGTCGGCGTGACCTACGAGCCCAACGTCTCGCAGATCCTCTCCATGGGCGGCGGCGACAAATTCAAGGTGGTCTATTCGTCCAAGGACGCACCAGGCCTGATCACCGACGTGCTGGTCTTCGACGAGGCGGTGATCGCCAAGAAGCCCGCCGCCATCAAGGCAATGATCCAGGGCTATCTCGACGGCCTGGCCTACATGCAGGCGCACCCCGAGGAGTCGGCGAAGATCATCGGCGAGGTGCTCGGCGTCAGCGCCGAAGAAGCCGTCGAGCAGATGGCCGGCGCCTACAACATCCCCCTTGCGGAGATGGGCAAGAGCTTCACCCCAGGCGACGACACCCATTCCTTCCATGGCAGCGGCGCGATCATCGCCAAGCTGCTCAAGGACAACGGGCAGATCCCGACCATCCCGGATTTCAGCCAGACCTACGACGCCCGATTCACCGAAGCGCTCGCCCAGTAAGCCGACGCCGGGCGGGCCGTCGCCCGCCTGTGCTGGAGAAGACCATGACTGCCAAACCCCTGTACCGCTACGCCGATGGCCGCGTCCCAAATACCCTGGCGATCCTCTACACCGCGCTCGCCTACGGCGGCGGCCTGGCTCTGCTGTTCGCCGGTAACGGCTGGCTGAACGCGCTGGGCACGTTGCTGCTGGCCCACGGCATGATCATCGCCGCCTACCTGATCCACGAATTCGCCCACGGCGCCATCTTCAGCGTGCCCAAGCACAACGAATGGACCGGCAATATCTGCAGCTGGCTGTGCGGCAGCTGCTACGCCGAGTTCCAGGACCTGCGCAAGAAGCACATGCGCCACCACGTCGACCGCGCCGACGTGATCACCTTCGACAGCAAGGCCTTCCTCAAGGCACGCCCGCTGTGGTTGCAGAAGCTGGTGCTGGCGCTGGAATGGGCCTATGTGCCGGCGGTGGAACTGATCATGCATTTCTACGTGATCGCCCTGCCCTTCATCACCGACAACGACAAGCACCGCGCCCGGCGCGGCAAGGTCGCTGCGGTGCTGGCCATTCGCACACTGCTCTTCGCCGGGCTCGCGGTGCTCTCGCCGAAGGCCGTGCTGCTCTACGCCGTGGCCTGGATGATCATGCTCAGCGTGCTGCGTTTCGCCGATGCCTATCAGCACACCTACGAGGCCTTCGCCGTGCTGGAAGACGGTGGCAAGCTGCCGGAGGACAAACGCCGCGACCGTAGCTACGAGCAGCAGAACACCTACAGCAACGTGGTTTCCGAGCGCTGGCCGGCGCTGAACCTGCTGCTGCTCAACTTCTCCTTCCACAACGCCCACCACGAGAAGCCGGTGGCGCCCTGGTATCGCCTGCCCAAGCTGCACGCCGAGCTGTACGGCAGCACCTACAACCAGGTCATCCCGATGCGCAAGCTGCTCGGCAGCTTCCACCGCTACCGCGTGCGCCGCGTGCTGGACGACGACTACGGCGTGGTCAGCGAAGGGCCGAACAAGGCCGACAACTTCTACGGCGCCGTGGGCGTCTCGTTCCTGACGGCGGTGTGACATGCACAAGGCACTGGATTACCGAGCCGTTGCGTGGTCATCACCGGCGCCGCCGGGGGCATCGGCCGGGGCCTGGCGCAGAGCTTCGCCGCCGCCGGCGCCACCCTGGAGCTGCTGGACCGTGACGCCGAGGCGCTCGCCCGGCTCGCCGACGAACTCGCTGGCGAGACGCCGCTGCACTGCACCGCACTGGACCTGGGCGATCGCCAGGCGGTGCAGCAGTACGCCGATGACCTCGCCTGCCGCGGCCTCAACGCCGATGTGCTGATCAACAACGCCGGAGTCGAGCACGCCACGCCGCTGGGCGAGTGCAGCTTCGAGGCCGATCAGCGCTGGTCGGCCCTACTGGAGAACAACGTCGGTTCCATGCAGCGCCTGACCCGCGCATTGCTGCCACGCCTGCGCGCCGGCGCCAGCGTGATCAATCAGGCCTCCATCTGGGGTCTGAAAGGCGTGCCGGGCTTTTCCGCCTATGTCGCCAGCAAGCACGCGGTGGTCGGCCTGACCCGTTCGCTGGCCTGGGAGCTGGGCCCGCGGCGCATCCGGGTGAACGCGGTGTGCCCCGGCTGGATCGGCACCGATGCGGCCATGCGCTCGCTGCAGGTGATGGCGGACGCCAACGGCCGCAGCGACAGCGCCGAGCTCGCGGCGATACTCGCCAACCAGGCCATTCCGGAGCTGCTGACACCGGCCGATCTGGGCGGCACCTTCCTGTTCCTCGGCTCACCGCTGGCCGCCGCCCTGACCGGCCAGGCGCTGTCGGTCAGCCACGGCGAGGTGATGCACTGATGGCTGCCATCCTTACCGGGCAGACCGCTCTGGTCACCGGCGCGGCGACCGGTATCGGCCGCGCCACCGCACTCGCGCTGGCCGCCGAAGGCGCGCGGCTCTGGATCAACCATCGCGATCAACACGACCTGGCGGAACGCGTGGTCGAGCAGATCATCGCCAACGGCGGCGACGCCTGGGCCATCGAGGCCGATGTCAGCGATCCGGCCGCAGTCGCGGCAATGTTCGAGACCATCGAGGCGCAGGGACCGCTGGATCTGTTGGTCAACAACGCCGGGGTGATCCTGGAAAAGCCCTTTCTCGAGACCAGCGAGGCGGACTGGGCAAGGGTGCTGGGCGTCGACCTCGCCGGCGTCTACCGCTGCTGCCGCCATGCACTGGCACACATGCAGCCGCAGCGTAGCGGCGCCATCGTCAATGTCGCCTCGGACCTCGGATTTCTCGGCCGCGAACAGTACGTCGCCTATTGCACGGCCAAGGCTGGGGTGATCGGCCTGACCCGCTCGCTGGCCCGCGAATTCGCTGCAGACGGCATCCGCATCAATGGCGTCGCACCCGGCCCCATCGCCACGGCGATGGTCAGCCCGGAGCACATGAGCGACGAGTGGATGGCCAAGGAGCTGGCGATCCCCATGGCGCGCCTGGGCACACCGGAGGAAGTCGCCGCGGCCATCGTCTTCCTGCTTTCGCCGCAGGCGAGCTATTTCACCGGACAGCTGCTCGGGCCCAACGGCGGCTCCTGGATGGGCGCATGAACAGCCTGATGCCACAGGGCATGCTGATCGGCGGCGCCATCATGTGGGGCCTGGGCTGGCTGCCGCTGCAGTTCTTCGCGGCCCGCGGCCTGGCCGGTATGCCGCTGGTGCTGCTGACCTATTCGCTGCTCAGCCTGCTGGCGCTGCCGGTGCTCTGGCAGCAGCGCCAGCAGTGGGCGAGTCAGTATCGCCAGGTGCTCACCATGGGCCTGTGCGGCGGCTGGGCCACCGCGGCCTGATCACCGCCCTGGCCGAGGGCAACGTGGTGCGGGTGATGCTGCTGTTCTACCTGGCACCGGTGTGGGCGATGGTCGGCGGCTGGCTGCTGCTGGGCGAACGCCTCAGCGGCACACGGCTGTTCGCCCTCGGGCTGGCGATGCTCGGCATCGGCCTGACCCTCGGCGTCACGAGCGAAGCCCTGGACGCGCCGGGTGCGAACGACTGGCTGGCGCTTTCCGCCGGCCTCGCCTTCAGCCTCAACAACCTCGCCACCCGCGCCGCCGACCGGGTGCCGCTGGCCAGCAAGGCGCTGGTCAGTTTCGTCGGCAGCGCGCTGCTCGGTGGGCTGTTCTGCCTGCTGCTGCGCCAGCCGCTGCCACCCTTGGATCTGACCCTGAGCTGGCAGATCGCCCTGCTCGCCCTCGGCTGGCTGGTCAGCATGGCCGCCGTGCAGTACGGCCTGACTCATCTGGAAGCCGGCCGCGCCGCGGTGCTGGTGGTGTTCGAGCTGATCGCCGCGGTGCTGTCGTCCGCCTGGTTCGGCAGCCACGCCATCGGCCCGAACGAATGGCTCGGTGCCGCCCTGATCACCACCGCCGCGCTGATCGCCGGCTGGCCGGAACGTCCCCTTTCAATCGCGACAAGGAGCACCTGCGCATGATCGTGCACATGGATCAACTGAGCTGGGTCGATTACGAACGCCGCATCGGCGAAGGCGCCGTGGTCTTCCTGCCCTGCGGCGCCACCGAGCAGCATGGTCCGCACCTGCCGCTGGGCACCGACGCGCTGCTGGCCAGTGCCATCAGCGCCGATGTGGCAGCACGAGTCGGCGGGCTGGTGGCACCGGCGCTGTCATACGGCTACAAGTCGCAGCCGAAATGCGGCGGCGGCCAGCACTTCTGCGGTACCACCAGTCTGGACGGTGCGACCTTGAGCGCCTGGTGCGCGACGCCGTGCGTGAGTTCCATCGCCACGGTGTGCGCCGCCTGGTGCTGGTGCTCGGCCATTACGAGAACCAGTGGTTCGTCGCCGAGGGCATCCAGCTGGCGCTGCGCGACCTCGGGCCGGACGCCGGGCTGGAGGTGATGCGCCTGGAGCACTGGGATTTCTGCCACGAGCAGACCCTGACCGACATCTTCCCGGAAGGCTTTCCCGGTTTCGCGCTGGAGCATGCCGCGGTGATCGAGACCTCGCTGATGCTGCATTTCCATCCGCAACTGGTCGCGCTGGAGAAGATTCCCGACCACGCCCCGGCCGACTTCCCGCCCTACGACATGTACCCCACCCGTACCCAGTGGGTGCCGCCTTCCGGCGTGCTGTCCTCGGCCAAAGGCTCCAGCGCGGCGAAAGGCCAGCGGCTGGCCGAAGACATCGTCGACGGCATCGCCACCGCGGTGTGCAAGGAGTTTGCCCTGTGAGCCTGACGACGAACCCGCTGTTCCTCGAGCATACGGCGCTGCTGGTGATCGACATGCAGCGCGACTTCTGCGCGCTGGGCGGCTACGCCGACCAGGCCGGCATGGACGTCAGCCGCCTGCGCGCGCCGATCCCGGCGATCCAGGCGCTGCTGGATCGCGCCCGCGGCGTGGGCATGCTGGTGGTGCACACCCGTGAAGGCCATCGTCCGGATCTTTCCGACCTGCCCGAGCCCAAACGTCGCCGCGCCCAGGCCACCGGCGCTCCCATCGGCAGCCCCGGCCCGCTCGGCCGCCTGCTGGTGCGCGGCGAATTCGGTCATGACCTGATCGACGAGCTGCAACCGCGCGCCGGCGAGCCGGTGATCGACAAGCCGGGCTACAGCGCCTTCGCCCATACCGATCTCGAACTGATCCTGCGCCGTCGCGGTATCGAGCGGCTGATCCTGACTGGCGTGACCACCGAGGTCTGCGTCGCCTCGACGCTACGCCAGGCCATCGACCTTGGCTTCGACTGCCTGACCGTCCGCGACGCCTGCGCCTCGTCCGACCCGCAACTGCATGCGGCTGCGCTGGCGATGATCGCGGTCGAAGGCGGCCTGTTCGGCAGCGTGACCGACAGTGTCAGCCTGCTCCGGCGTCTGGAGAGTGCCGCATGACCGATGTACTGAAGCTCTGGCCGCTGCTGACTGCCACGCATCGCTACGACAAGTCGATCTCTACCCGTAATCGCGGCCAGGGCAGGCTGATCGACGCGCCGATCCTCGCCTTTCTTATCGAAACCCGACAGGGTCGCGTGCTGTTCGATGTCGGCTGCGACTACGCCAAGCTCAGCGATCCGCAACTGCGTGCACGCTGGTTCGATCCGCTGGAGTTTCCCATGGGGCCGCCCGAGATGAGCGAGGAGCAGCGGCTACCCGCTCACCTCGTCCGGCACGGGCTGTCACCCGCCGATATCGATCTCGTGTTCCTCAGCCATCTGCATTTCGATCACGCCGGTGGCCTGTGCGAGTTGTGCGGCTGCGACGTGCATGTGCACGAAGCGGAACTCACCGCCGCCCGTGCCCAGGCGGACGACGCCTACTTCGCCGATGACTTTGCCGGCGAGCATCGCTGGAAATTACAGCGCGCCGAATACGAACTGCTGCCCGGACTGCGCGCCATCAATACCCCCGGACACACCGCCGGCCACATGTCGCTGCTGATCGAGCTGCCACACGGCAAGCCGGTGATTCTCGCCGGGGATGCTGCGGACCTGCACGAGAACCTGGTCGACGAAGTCGCGCCCGGACTCTGCTGGCAGGACCGCGAAGACCTGGCGCTGGCCAGCATCCGCAAGCTCAAGGCGACCGCTGCCGAGACCGATGCCGAAATCTGGCCGAATCACGACATGGCCTTCTGGCGCACCCTCAGACGCTTCCCGGAGTACCACGCATGAAGAGCGTTCCCGATGGCTATCTCGGCGTCTGGCGCCGTCGCCTGCTGACCACCACGGCCGGCCTGCGCGACGAAACCAGCGAAGTCTACTGGCTGCAGACCGCCAGCCTGCACGCCGACCTGCGCCTGCCGCGGCCGCACCCCGTGGCACCGGCAGCCTCGCTGGAAACCTGCAGCCATGCCCAGCAGTTGGCGCTGAGCGAACAGGCTGGCTTCGCCGGCATCACCGAGGTCAACGGCGATATCTGCCAGTGGCATCGCCTGATCGACTTCCAGCCGCCGGGCGGCCCCGCGGATATCGGCCTGATGCGCTTCGAGACCCCGGAGCGACTGCTGGAAGACGGGCTGGACGGCAGCTATCACGAAATCTGGCAGCAGGTACCGGAATCGGATGGGGTCAACTGGGGGCTCTGGCTTGAAGCTGCCGGGCAGCCCTCGCGCCAGGCCTGCCTGCTGGTGGCGGGCGACTACTTCCTGTTCGCCGCCGATCGCCCGCTGCCGCTCTCGCCGGACGGCAGTCACCTGCGCGACCAGTTGGCCGCGGTCGGCCCCGCGCTGCGACCGCAGCTGCTGGCCTTCGAACTCTCCTTCGGCCGCCATCGCAACGGCGCCACGCCCTGGCAGATCACCCATTCGACACTGCCGGGGCGTGTCGGCGATGCGCTGCTGCCCAGCTACTGGCGCTTCGCCGATCCGGCCAGCCTGCCTGACGAAGACCTGGCGCGGCTGGGCCGCTATGTGCCGAGCGGCGGCTGGCAGCGCGCCGAGCTTCCCCTTTCCAGCACGCCCCTGGAGGTGCCCGCATGACCGCGCAGATCACCATTGCCACGCCCGGCGTCGAGCAAACGAACCGGGCCGCGCCCGCCGAACCGAGCGTATCGCTGGTACGTAAAAGCAGCTTCTGGCGCATTCGCGGCGACCTCTCGCGGCGCAGCGCCTGGCTGCTCACCGGCGCCGGGCTGAGCCTGCCCTTCGTCGTCTGGTGGCTGTGGACCGCCCTCGGCCTGGCCGACCCGATGTTCATGCCCAGCCCCGGCGCAGTGCTCGAGCGCATCGGCCGCTGGTGGACCAGCGAGGGGCTGCTGGGAGACATCGGCATCAGCGTCTGGCGGGTCATGGCGGGCTTCGGCGCCTCGGCGCTGATCGCCCTGCCACTGGGGCTGTACATCGGCACCTACCGGCCGGTGCAGGCTTTTCTCGAACCGCTCACCGACTTCATCCGCTACATGCCGGCGGTGGCCTTCATTCCGCTGGTGATGCTCTGGGTCGGCATCGACGAAGGCTCCAAGGTGTTGATCATCTTCATCGGCACCTTTTCCAGATGGTGCTGATGGTCGCCGAGGATGTGCGCCGCGTACCCATGGCGCAGATCGAGGCGGCGCAGACCATGGGCGCCAACCGCAGCGAGATCGTCAAGCTGGTGATCCTGCCGTCGGCCAAGCCGGCGCTGCTCGACACCCTGCGCATCACCTGCGGCTGGGCCTGGACCTACCTGGTGGTGGCCGAACTGGTCGCGGCCAACTCCGGCCTCGGCTACGCCATCCTCAAGGCGCAGCGTTACATGCACACCGACAAGATCTTCGCCGGCATCCTGCTGATCGGTCTCATCGGCCTGCTCACCGACCAGGCTTTCCGCTGGTTGCACCGCCGCGCCTTTCCCTGGATGAGGAAATGACCATGTCCGATGCCAAGATTCGTGTACGCCAGGTCGGCAAGACCTTCGTCAGCGAGCGCCGCAAGGTGCAGGCGCTGCAGTCGATCGACCTGGATATCCAGCCCAATGAGTTCGTCACCTTCGTCGGCGCCTCGGGCTGCGGCAAGTCCACCCTGCTGCGCATCATCGCCGGGCTGGAGACGCTGAGCCGCGGCGAAATCCTGCTCGACGGCAGGCCCATCGACGGCCCCGGCGTCGACCGCGCCATGGTCTTCCAGCACTACAGCCTCTACCCCTGGCTGACGGTGATGCAGAACATCAAGTTCTGCCGCCAGCTCAAGGTGATCGGCGACACCGTGCGCCACGATGGAGACGTGGAGTCCGCCGCCGGCCGCGCCGATGCCCTGCTCAACCTGATGGGCCTGACGCGCTTCGCCGATGCCTACCCCAGCCAGCTCTCCGGCGGCATGCAGCAACGCGTCGCCATCGCCCGCGCGCTGCTGCCCAAGCCCGCGACACTGCTGATGGACGAGCCGTTCGGCGCGCTGGATGCGCAAACCCGCGAAGTCATGCACGACCTGATCCGTCACGTGCACCGGCTGGAGAAGAGCACCATCCTGTTCGTCACCCACGATGTCGAGGAGGCCATCTATCTGGGCAGCCGCATCGTGCTGATGGCGCCACGCCCCGGGCGCATCGATTCGATCTACGAGGTGCCGCTGCCGGCCCAGCGCCACCAGGACATGAAGCTTGCGCCGGAATTCACCGAGCTCAAGCGCGAGATCCTCGCCCGTATCCGCGAGACGTCGGGCATGCAGACCGATCTGGAACAGCTGGCCAAGCTCAGCGCCGTGGCCGGCTGAAGCCTGCTCAGCGCGGCATCATCCGCACCCCGGACAGCTCGGTCAGCGGTCGCGGCCGGCCCAGGTGATAGCCCTGCACGAAGTCCACGCCGATCTCCTGCAGGCGGTCGAGGATGGCCTGCGATTCGACGAACTCGGCCACTGTCTGCAACCCCATCTCGTGGCCGATGGCATTGATCGAGGCCACCATGGCGCGGGCGATGGGGTCGTGCTCGATGTCGCGGACGAACACGCCGTCGATCTTCAGGTAGTCCACCGGCAGCGTCTTCAGGTAGCCGAAGGACGACAGGCCGGAGCCGAAGTCGTCGAGGGCGAAGCTGCAGCCGGCCGCCTTGAGCTGCTCGATGAACTTCATCGCGCGGCTGAGATTGGCGATGGCCGCCGTTTCGGTCACCTCGAAGCACAGGCATTCGCTGGGTATCCGGTGGCGCTCGATAGCCGCCAGGATGAATTCGAGAAAGCTCTCCTCGCCCAGCGACATCGCCGAGAGATTGATCGAATAATGCCCGATCGCCTCCTTCTGCCGCCGGCACAGATCGCCGACCCAGGCGAGGAAGTTGCCCACCACCCAGCGGTCCACCGCCGGCGCCAGGTCGTAGCGCTCGGCCGCCGGCATGAAGGCCCCGGGCGGGATGATGCTGCCGTCCTCGCCAAGCATGCGCACCAGCACTTCGTAGCGCGGCAGGTCATCCGGTTGGCACGAGGAAACGATCGGCTGCACGTACAGCCGCAGGCGGTCGCCGTCCAGCGCCTGGCGCAGACGATGGGTCCACTGCATCTCGCCGCGGCGTTCCAGCAGTTGCTGGTCGTCGGCCTGGTAGACATGCACCCGGTTGCGCCCGCCCTCCTTCGCCGCGTAGCAGGCGCTGTCCGCCGCGCCGAGCAGCGGGCCGAGGCTGCGCGCGTTGGCATCGATGCCAACCAGGCCGATGCTGGCGCCGATGGCGAAGCTCTTGCCCTCCCAGTTGAAGCGGAATTCGTCCACGGCGCGGCGAATGCCCTCGGCGATCAGCACCGCCTGCTGCAGCGGGCAATCGAGAAAGAGGATGCCGAACTCGTCGCCGCCCAGGCGCGCGAGCACGTCGGTGCTGCGCATGCGCGTCTTCAGCAGGCGTCCCAGCTGGCGCAGCAGCTCGTCGCCGGCGGCATGCCCGCAGGTGTCGTTGACCACCTTGAACTGGTCGAGGTCCATGTAGCAGAGCACGTGTTCGCGGCCGTCCTCCGGCTGTTCGCGCAGCAACCGTTCGAGCTGGCGTTCGAACGCCGAGCGGTTGACCAGGCCGGTGAGGTTGTCGTGGTTGGCCTGGAAGGTCAGCTTGCGCGCCAGCTGGCGGGTGACGGTGACGTCGCGAAAGGTCAGCACCAGGCCGATGACCGTGCCGTCCGAATCGCGGATCGGCGCCAGCGCGTCCTGGATCGCGATGCGGCTGCCGTCGCGCCGCTCGAGAATGCCCGGCGGTCGTTCGGCATGGCCGCTGGCATCGCTGCGCCGGCGCAGCGCCTCGCCGGCGGCCGTGGGCAGGCGCGCACCGGAGGTCTCGTCGAATACCCGGTAGACCTCTTCCAGCGGCAGATCCCGCGCCTGCTCCTGCTGCCAGCCGGTCAGCTGTTCGGCGCTGGGATTGAGATAGCGCACACGCCCTTCGCGGTCGGTGGTGATCACGCCATCGCCGATGGACGCCAGCGTCACCTGGGCCAGGCGCTTCTCGGCGAACAGCTGTTCCTCGATGCGCCGCCGCTCGGTGATGTCGCGCACGGTGCACACATAGGCTTCCTGGGCGTCGCCCTGGCTGGCGGTCAGTTCGGCCGCGAACGGCTGGCCGTCGCGGCCGTGCAGCAGCAGCTCGCAGGTGACCTCGCCGCCCATCGGCGGCAGCAGCGCGCCGGACCAGGGCGAGCCACAGGCGATGAAGCGCTGCAGCGGCTGGCCGACGATATGTTCGGCGGGCAGGCCCAGCAGGCGCTCGGCGCCGGGGTTGCAGCTGGTCAGCACGCCGTCGCCGGTGTAGGTGACGATGCCGTCGCGGATGTCGCGCACGATGCTCTGGGTCTTCGCCACCGCGCTCTGCAGCGCACGGATGACCTTGTTGTACTGCGCGGCGATCAGCCCCACCTCGGTGAACGGCTCGACCTCGACCTCACGGTGGAACTGGCCTTGGCGCTGGTGCTCGTCCATGGCGTCGAGCAGTTCGATCAGCTCGGTGCGCGCGCCGTGCTCGCTGACGTTCA
The DNA here is from genome assembly GCF_000582595.1 of Pseudomonas sp. BAY1663. Lineage (NCBI taxonomy): Bacteria > Pseudomonadati > Pseudomonadota > Gammaproteobacteria > Pseudomonadales > Pseudomonadaceae > Pseudomonas > Pseudomonas sp. BAY1663. Next base: position 31,662 of record NZ_AZSV01000019.1, on the reverse strand, counting down.
AGCCGATGCGCTCGTCTTCCGGATCGACCCGCAGCGGGTAATGACGATCGATCAGCCGCAACAACAGGTAGGTCAGCCCGAAGGCCCAGAGGGCGCAGGCCAGCACCCCTTCGACCTGCACCAGCAACTGCTCGCCACGGCCGAGACCGGTGCCCAGCAACAGCGGGTCGCCGAGCAGCGCCACGGCCAAGGTGCCCCAGACGCCGGCGGCCAGATGCACCGGCACCGCCCCCACCACATCGTCGATGCGCCAGTGCAGCAGCAGCCGCTCGGCCAGGCACATGGTCAGGCTGCCGCCCAGGCCGATCAGGATCGCGGCCGGCACGCTGACGGCATGCGCGCCAGCGGTGATCGCCACCAGCCCGGCCAGCATGCCGTTGAGCGGCAGCACCGGTTCGACGTAGCCATGGCGCCACCAGGACACCGCCATTGCCGTCGCGATGCCAGCCATGGCGGCCAGCACCGTATTGACGATGATGCCGGGCACGCGCAGGTCGAATGCCAGCGTGCTGCCGCCATTGAAACCGAACCAGCCGAACAGCAGCAGCAGGCCGCCGAGCATCGCCAGCGGCAGGTTCGAACCGGGCATGCCGCGCCGCCGCCAGGCCGGGTCGAAGCGCCCCGAACGCGGCCCGATGACCATCACCGTCGCCAGCGCGATCCAGCCGCCGACACCGTGCACCACGGTGGAGCCGGCGAAATCGACGAAACCGCGCCCGGCCAGCCAACCCTGTCCTTCGCGGAAGGCGCCGCCCCAGGCCCAGTGGCCGAACAGCGGATAGATCAACCCGGCCGACAACGCGGCGACGATCAGGTAGGCGTTGAAGCGCATCCGCTCCGCCGCGGCGCCGGAAACGATGGTCGCCGCCGTGGTGCAGAACATCGCCTGGAACAGGAAGAACGCCAGCGACCAGCTCTCGTCGATGGCGAAGGAAGTGAGGAACGGCCCGCTCCCGGCCAGGCCGTAGTGGCTGGCGCCGAACATCAGCGCGAAACCGAACAGCCAGTAGACCATCAGTGCGATGCACAGATCGACCATGTTCTTGGTCGCGACGTTGATGGCGTTCTTGCTGCGGGTCAGCCCCGCTTCGAGGCAGAGGAAGCCGATCTGCATGTTGAACACCAGGCCGGCGCATAGCACTACCCAGAGGGTATCGATCGAGCTGTTGGCATCATGTGTCCGCATCAAAGGAGGGATCACCAGGCTGCGCATCCGCCCGAAGACGGAGATGGCACTAAGCCACTAGCCAGATTCATGCCATGGCAGAAGCCGATCGAACCGTAGGTTGGCGCTGAGCGCAGCGAAGCCCGACGCCCGCCGCGCGGCGCCTCGGGACTCGATCACCCTCACGGCTGGCCAAGAAGCTCCCGCATCGCCGCGAAAACCTGCGCCATCGCCTGCGGCTCGCGCCCCGGCCCGCCGGCGCAATGGCCCCAGTCCGAGTCGAGCACCCGCAGCTCGGCACCCGGGATCAGCGAGGCCTCGTGGCGGGCATCCTCGACGGTGAAATACAGGTCGCTGCTGCTGGGCATGAGGATCGCGCGCGCCTGGATGCGCCCCAGCGCTTCGGCCAGCGAGCCGGCAGCGAAACTGCGGGCCGGGTCGGCCGATTGCCAGGTATGCAGCACGCAGAGCAGATCGTTGGCGTCCTGTTCCAGATGGTCGCGCTCCCAGTAGTCGAGCAGCGCCTCGAGGCTCTCGAAGCCGAGGTCACGCCACAGCTCGCGGCGGAAGAACGCCTGGGAATAGGCCCAGCCGGCATAGGCCCGGCCGAAGGCGCGCAGGCCGCGCTCGGGTGGCGTGGCGTAGCGCCCGCCCTGCCAGGCGCCGTCGGCGCACAGGGCCGCCTTCACTCCTTCGAGAAACACCCGGTTGTGCGGCCAGCAGCGTGCCGTGCAGCAGAACGGCAGGATCGCGCGCATCCGCTCGGGATAGGCCATCGCCCAGAACAGCGTCTGCATGCCGCCCATGGACCAGCCGGTCACCAGGGCGAGCTGCCAGCCGTCACCGTACAGCCGGTCGAGCAACGCCTTTTGCGCTCGCACGTTGTCCAGCAGACTGAGCTGCGGAAAGCCTGCCGCCTCCTGTCCGGGCGCCGCGTTGCTCGGCGACGTCGACCAGCCGGCGCCCAGCAGATCGGTCAGCACCACGCAATAGTCGCCGGTTCCGAGCGGCCCATCTGCACCAAGCAGGGGCAGGCTGCCCCAATGTGTACCACCGTAGTAGCTCGGAATCAGCACCAGGTTGTCCCGCGCGCGGTTCGGTGTACCCACCACCTGATAGCAGAGCCGCGCGTTGCGCAGATGCTCGCCGCTTTCCAGGCGCATGTCGCCCAGCGCGAAAAATTTCTTTTCCCTTTTGATTTCAAGCATCTGCGTAACTCCTGCATCGACGCATCGGGGACCGGACGGCACCAGCGGCGGCCCGTTTCTATACACGCTGGCATGTATATTGGATGAAGGAATCGTGCCAGCGGCCCCCGGCCGCCATTCATGACTCCAAGGAGCGCAAGCCGATGACCAGCTTTCCCCTCTCCTCCGTCGAGGAGTTGAAACAGCAGTTGCAGGACAAGGGTGTGAAGTACGCGATGGCCAGCTACGTCGACCTCCACGGCGTGATCAAGGGCAAGTTCGTCCCCATCGCCCATCTCGGCCAGATGCTCCGCGGCTCCGAGCTCTACACCGGTGCGGCGCTGGACGGCGTTCCGCAGGAGATCAGCGACAACGAGGTGGCCGCCATGCCAGATCCGGCGACCGCCACCCAGTGCAGCTGGAACCGCGATCTCGCCTGGTTCGCCAGCGACCTCTACCTGGACGGCAAGCCCTTCGATGCCTGCTCGCGCGGCATTCTCAAGCGCCAGACCGAAGCCGCTGCGGCGCTGGGCTACACCTTCAACCTCGGCATCGAGACCGAGTTCTTCCTGTTCAAGGACACCCCGGATGGCGGCTTCGCGCCCATTTCCGCGCGCGACGACATGGCCAAGCCCTGCTACGACCCGCGCCTGCTGATGGACAACCTGCCCATCGTCGACGAACTGGTGCAGGCGATGAACGAGATGGGCTGGGGCGTCTACTCCTTCGACCACGAGGACGCCAACGGCCAGTTCGAAACCGATTTCAAGTACACCGACGCCCTCGGCATGGCCGACCGTTTCGTGTTCTTCCGCATGATGGCGGGCGAGATCGCCCGCAAGCACGGCGCCTTCGCCACCTTCATGCCCAAGCCCTCGGCCAACCGCACCGGCAGCGGCGCGCACTACAACATGTCGCTCGCCGACATCGAGACCGGCAAGAACCTGTTCGAAGTCGATGGCGAAGACCCCTACGGCTGCGGCGTGACCCCGCTGGCCTATCACTTCATCGCCGGGGTGCTGAAACACGCCAAGGCCATCTGCGCGGTCATCGCGCCTACGGTCAACAGCTACAAGCGGCTGATCCGCAAGGGCGCCATGTCCGGCTCGACCTGGGCGCCGGTGTTCTGCTGCTACGGCAACAACAACCGCACCAACATGCTGCGCATTCCGTCCCAGGGCGCGCGGGTCGAATGCCGCGCCGCCGACATCGGCTGCAACCCCTACCTCGGTGCCGCGATGATCCTCGCTGCCGGCCTCGAGGGCATCCGCGACAAGCTCGATCCCGGCCAGCCGCACCGCGAGAACATGTATCACTACAGCGAACGGGAGGTCGCGCAGATGGGTATCGAGACCCTGCCGCGCACCCTCAGCGAAGCCATCGACGCCTTCGAGGCCGACCCGCTGTCGCGCCAGGTGTTCGGCGATGCCATGTACCAGGCCTTTGTCGAGTTCAAGCGCGACGAATGGAACGCCTACCACACCCATGTTTCCGACTGGGAAATCCAGCGCTATCTGAAGTTCTTCTGAACCGGGAGTACCGCCATGCACGGCACGATGATGAAAAAGCTGCTCTGCGCCGGGGCCATTGCCCTCGCCGCCCTCGCCCCGCTGGCCCAGGCGGAGGAGAAAAAGACCTTCAACCTGGCCTGGACCATCTACGTCGGCTGGATGCCCTGGAAGTACGCCGACGAGTCGGGAATCATGAAGAAATGGGCCGACAAGTACGGGATCGAGGTGAATATCAGCCAGATCAACGACTACGTCGAGTCCATCAACCAGTACAGCGCCGGTCAGTTCGACGGCGTGGTCGCCACCAGCATGGATGCGCTGTCGATCCCGGCGGCCGGTGGCGTCGACACCACCGCGCTGATCGTCGGCAGCTACTCCAACGGCAACGACGGCCTGGTGATGAAGGGCACCAGCGATCTCAAGCAGATCAAGGGCCAGCAGGTACACCTGGTGGAACTGTCGGTGTCGCACTACATCCTGGCCAAGGCGCTGGACAGCGTCGGCCTGTCGGAGAAGGACGTGCAGGTGGTCAACACCTCGGACGCCGACATCGTCGCTGCCTTCAGCACGGCCGATGTGCGCAACGTGGCGACCTGGAGTCCGCTGCTGCAGGAAGTCGCCGCCACACCGGACGCGCACCAGGTCTTCGACTCGGCCAGCGTGCCAGGCCATGTCAAGGACCTGCTGATCGTCAACAGCGAGACGCTGGCCGACAACCCCGCCTTCGGCAAGGCGGTCACCGGCGCCTGGTACGAGGTGATGGCGATCATGGCCAGCGACACGCCGCAAGGCGCCGAACTGCGTGCCCAGCTGGGCGCAGCCTCCGGCACCGACCAGGCCGGCTACGAGGCGCAGTTGAAGGCACGCACATGTTCTATCAGCCAGCCGAAGCGGTCGCCTTCATCTCCGGCGAACCGGCCCACGAAGCAATGGACAGCGTGCGCAAGTTCTCCTTCGACCACGGCCTGCTGGGCGACGGCGCCGATTCGGTGGATTTCGTCGGCATCGCCATGCCGGCCGGCGCGCTCGGTGAGCAGGGCAATCTCAAGCTGCGCTTCGACACCACCTACATGCAGCTGGCCGCCGACGGCGCGCTATGAAGGCTTGCCACGCAGCGCCCGCCAACGGCACGCTGCGTGGCCGCTGCGCATTTCGAGGAGCCCCATGCGCCGTACCAAAGAAGACGCCGAACAAACCCGCCGCAAGGTGATCGCCGCGGCGCTCGAGCTGTTCAGCCGCAACGGTTATTCGAACACCACGCTGGCGATGATCGCCCAGGCCGCCGGCTTCAGCCGCGGCCCGATCTACTGGCATTTCAAGAACAAGGACGAGTTGTACCAGGCGGTGCTGACCTTCTCCCAGGAACCGCTGGAACGGCTGATCGAACGCAGCCGGAAGCTGGGTGCGGACCCGCTCGCCGCCATCGGGCACTTCGTGCGCGAGTGGTTCCGCCTGCTGCTGGAAGACCGCTGGTATCGCCAGTCCTTCGAGATCCTGCTGAACAAGACCGAACTCACCGCGCAGATGGCCAGCACCCTCAAACGCGAGCGCAAGCTGACCCGCGACATGGTGCAACTGCTCGAAGAGCTCATCGAACAGGCCCAGCGCGAACAACGCATCGGCGCGCAGCAACCTCCGCGCTCGCTGGCGGTGCTGCTCTATTCCAGCCTGATGGGCATCACCCACACCTGGCTGTTCTCGCCGAAGCTGTTTTCCTTGCGCGAACAGGCCGAGCAGCTGGGCGACGGCCTGATGGAGCTGCTGGCGGCCAGGCCTTCCGAACAGGCCTGAGACGGCTGCAGGAGCAGAAACGAAAAAGCCCCTGAACTTGGTTCAGGGGCTTTTCGCTGAATATGGCGGAAGCGCAGAGATTCGAACTCTGGGAAGGGTCTCCCCTTCGGCGGTTTTCAAGACCGCTGCCTTCAACCACTCGGCCACACTTCCATAAGGCGGCGCAATAGTACCGGATAGAAATACACTGTCAAACACTGATGCTGGGCATCGAACTTGCCTCTGTTATGATCCGGGACAAATCGTCCCAGGCTTGATTTCATCCAAGGAGTGTCGCCATGCACGAACACGAATACGCGCTTAGCCACGCGCAGGTCGAGCAGCGTGAGGTCAGCAAGGTCCTGCGCAACACCTATGGGCTGCTGGCCATGACGCTCGCCTTCAGCGGCCTGGTCGCCTACCTGGCCATGCAGGCCAACGCCGCCTACCCGAGCATCTTCGTGGTGCTGATCGGCTTCTACGGGCTGTTCTTCCTCACCGCGAAACTGCGCAACTCGGCGTGGGGCCTGGTTTCCACCTTCGCCCTGACCGGCTTCATGGGCTATACCCTCGGCCCGATCCTCAACATGTACCTGGGCCTGGCCAACGGTGGCGAGCTGATCAGCTCGGCGCTGTCGATGACCGCGCTGGTGTTCTTCGGCCTCTCGGCCTACGTACTGATCACCCGCAAGGACATGAGCTTCCTCAGCGGCTTCATCACCGCCGGCTTCTTCGTGCTGATCGGCGCCATGCTGGCCGGGTTCTTCTTCCAGATCACCGGCCTGCAGCTGGCGATCAGTGCCGGCTTCGTGCTGTTCTCCTCGGCGTGCATCCTGTTCCAGACCAGCGCCATCATCCATGGCGGCGAACGCAACTACATCATGGCGACCATCAGCCTGTTCGTTTCGCTGTACAACCTGTTCCTCAGCCTGCTGCAACTGCTGGGCATCTTCGGCGGCGACGACTGATCGGCCACGGCCTGCAACGAGCCCGCTTCGGCGGGCTTTTTTCATGCTCGCAGGCAGGTTGGCGCTGAGCGCAGCGAAGCCCAACGGGGATCGGCATGAAACTTGTTGGGCTTCGTCGCTTCGCTGCTCAGCGGAACGCTGTCCGACCCAACCTACGCGCCTCGCAGCTGGCGTATCATGTCGGCTGTTTCGCAATGGTGCCCCGATGAAATTCACGATCGCCCTGTTCGCCCCACCCCACTCGCCGGCCGCGCGCCGGGCGCTGCGCTTCGCCGAAGCGGTGCTCGCCGGCGGGCACCAGATCGTCCGCCTGTTCTTCTATCAGGACGGCGTGCACACGGCCTCGGCGAATGTCGTGGCGGCACAGGATGAACCGGATGTGGCGGCCGAGTGGAGCCGCTTCGTCACCGCCCATCAGCTGGACGGCGTGGTCTGCATCGCCGCCGGGCTGCGCCGCGGCGTGCTGGATGAGAGCGAGGCGCAACGCTACCAGCGTCCGGCCGCGAACCTGGCGCCGGGCTGGGAGCTATCCGGCCTCGGCCAGCTGCATGAAGCAGCGCAGCAGGCCGACCGCCTGGTCTGCTTCGGAGGTCACTGATGGCCCGCTCGATGCTCATCATCAGCCGCCAGGCGCCCTGGGCTGGGCCGTCGGCCCGCGAGGCGCTGGACGTCGTACTGGCCGGCGGCGCCTTCGAACTGCCGTTGGGACTGCTGTTTCTCGATGACGGCGTGTTCCAGCTCGCCGCCGCCCAGCAACCGGCGCAACTCGAGCAGAAGGACCTGACCGCCAACCTGCAGGCGCTGCCGCTGTTCGGTATCGAATCGCTCTACGTCGCACGCCACAGCCTTGCCGAGCGCGGCCTCGACGAACAGGCGCTGCCCTTGCCCGTCGAAGTCCTCGACGAGGCCGGCCTGCGCGCCCTCATCAACCGCTATGACCATGTGATCACGATCTGATGGCGACCCTGCACCTGCTTTCCCATTCGCCGTTCGCCGACAGCCGGCTCACGAGCTGCCTGCAACTGCTGGCCGGCGACGACGCCCTGCTGCTGACCGGCGACGCCACCTATGCCCTGCGCGCCGGTAGCGGTCCTTGCGAGGCGTTGCTGCGGCTGCCCGCAGGCGTCGCCGTGTTCGCCCTGGAGGAGGATGTCCAGGCCCGCGCACTCGGCGCGCTGCCGGCGCGCGTGGGCCTGCTGGATTACCCCGGCTTCGTCGAGCTGACCTGCCGCTATCCGCGAACCAACAGCTGGTTATGAACAGCCTGCGCGTGGAGGGGCGCCAGATCGCCCTGGACAAGGACGGTTTCCTGCTCGACCTGCAGGACTGGAGCGAAGCCGTGGCCCAGGCCCTGGCCGAACGGGAGGAACTGCCGCTGGAAGCCGGGCACTGGGAGATCCTCCGCCTGCTGCGCGAGTTCTACGCCGAATTCCAGCTTTCGCCGGCGACGCGAGCGCTGATCAAATACACCGCATTGAAGCTGGGGCCGGACAAGGGCAACAGCCTTTACCTCAATCGCCTATTCAAGGGCACCCCCGCCAAGCTGGCCGCCAAGCTGGCCGGGCTGCCGAAGCCGAGCAATTGCCTATGAGCCTCGAAACCCCAGCAGAACACCCTTTCGCCCCCTTCGTGCGCATTCTCGGCAAGGGCAAGCGCGGCGCGCGCGACCTGACCCGTGAAGAAGCCCGTGAGGCCATGGGCATGCTGCTCGACGGCAAGGTCGAGGACGCCCAGCTGGGCGCCTTCCTGATGCTGCTGCGGCACAAGGAAGAGTGCGCCGAAGAGCTGGCCGGCTTCACCGACGCCGTGCGCGAGCGCCTGCCCATCCCCTCCGTCGAGGTCGACCTGGACTGGCCGAGCTATGCCGGCAAGAAGCGCCACCTGCCCTGGTATCTGCTGGCGGCCAAGTGCCTGGCCGCCAACGGCATCCGCATCCTGCTGCATGGCGGCGGCGCGCACACCGCCGGGCGCATCTATACCGAGCAGCAACTGCAGCTGCTCGGCATCCGCCACTGCGAGGGCTGGGAACAGGTCGCGGCGACGATCGAGCGCGAGCACATCGCCTTCATTCCCCTCGGCGCCTGGATGCCGGTCTTGCAGCGCATGATCGACATGCGCAACCTGCTCGGGCTGCGCTCGCCGATCCACTCGCTGGCGCGCCTCCTCAACCCGCTGGCGCCCGCTGCGGCCTGCAGAGCATCTTCCACCCCGGCTACCAGGACACCCACCGCCAGGCCAGCACGCTGCTGGGCGACAACGCCATCGTCATCAAGGGCGAAGGCGGCGAAGTCGAAATGAATCCGGACAACCTCTCCCACCTCTACGGCACCCGCGCCGGTACCGCCTGGGACGAGGAATGGCCGCCACTGTCCGAACGCCGCCACGTGAAACCGGAGCGCCTGGAGCCGCAGCATCTGCTCGCGGTCTGGAACGGCAGCGAAGAAGACGCTTACGGCGAACTGGCGGTAATCGCCACCATGGCCCTGGCATTGCGCGGGCTGGGACAGACGCGCGAAGCGGCATTCGAGCAGGCGCGGCGCTATTGGCAGCAGCGCCATTTATCCAACTAGACGATAGAACCAACCGACTTTTCGGGCACATCGATCGAACCATCGTCCCTAGACTGCCTCCTAATTCGTATACGGGAGGAACATATGGGTCTGCTCATCGACGGCCAGTGGCATGATCGCTGGTATGAAAGCACAGACGGGAAATTCGAGCGCGAACAGGCCAAGCGCCGCCACTGGGTGACGGCCGACGGACCCCCTGGCCCCGACGGCCTGGAGGGGTTCAAGGCCGAAGCCGGGCGTTATCACCTGTACGTATCACTGGCCTGCCCCTGGGCGCACCGCACGCTGATCTACCGCAAGCTGAAGGGGCTCGAGCCCTTGATCGGCGTCTCGGTGGTCAGTTGGCTGATGGCCGAACACGGCTGGACCTTCGACCCGGCGACCGGCTCCAGCGGCGACGCCCTGGACGGCCTCGAGTACCTGCACCAGCGCTACACCCGCGACACCCCGGACTATTCGGGCCGGGTCACGGTGCCGGTGCTCTGGGACCGCGAACGCCAGTGCATCGTCAACAACGAGTCCTCCGAAATCATCCGCATGTTCAACGGTGCGTTCGACGAACTCACCGGCTCACGACTGGATTTCTATCCCGGGATCCTGCGCGACGAGATCGATGCGCTCAATGCGCGGATCTACCCCGCCATCAACAACGGTGTCTATCGCGCCGGTTTCGCCACCACACAGGCGGCCTACGAAGAGGCCTTCGACGAGCTGTTCGACGAACTGGAGCGCATCGAGAGCCGCCTGGGCAAGCAACGCTACCTGGCTGGCGAATACCTGACCGAGGCCGACTGGCGTCTGTTCACCACCATGGTTCGCTTCGACGCCGTCTATTTCGGGCACTTCAAGTGCAATCTGCGACGCATCGCAGACTACCCGAACCTGTCCAACTGGCTGCGCGAGCTGTACCAGTGGCCGGGCGTGGCCGAGACGGTGGATTTCACGCATATCAAGGGGCACTACTACGCCAGCCACCGGCAGATCAATGCCAACGGCATCATCCCGAAAGGCCCGCGGCTGGAACTCGACCGCCCGCATGACCGTGAACGCCTGCCGGGCCGTGGGATCTGGATGCGCTCGCCTTAAGCTTGAAAAGCATCGCCCCGAGGTCGGGCAATCCACAGGGATGGGGTGAATGCCGTCAGCCCGCCGGGAACGGGCGCGGCCTCCCACAAAAGCAGACGGTGCACTGAACCAGTGGGAGGCGCGCCCTCGCGGCGATACAGGCCGCAGGCCTGCCCCATCCTTCACATGGCTACAGGGCTACAACAGTGCCCACCGGCTTCGGTCACCCAGCCATACCGTGCTCGAGCATATGGCACATGGCGGTCTTCAGCTTCATCGGCCGCACCGGCTTGTGCATCAGCATGTGCCCCAGCTCGCGCACCTGCTGCTTGAGCTCGTTGCTGTAGTTGGCGGTGATCATCAGCGCCGGCAGCGGGCTGGCGCGCCGCGCGTTGACCGTGGCGACCACATCGATGCCGGTGTGGCCGTTGTCCAGGTGGTAGTCGGCGATCAGCAGATCGGCCTCGGCATGGAAGTTGTCCACCTGGCGCGCCAGGTCCTCCTCGGACAGCGCCGTCACCACCACGCAGCCCCACCCTTCCAGCAGGGTGCGCATGCCGGCGCAGATCGCCGTGTCGTTGTCCAGCACCCAGACGCGCGCGCCCTGTAGCCGTTGCAACAGCAGTTCGGTGGTGTTCGGTTCGGCGCGGGCCTTGGGTGCGCGCTTCGCCAGTGGTACTTCGATGGCGAAGCGCGAACCGCGCCCCGGCCGCGAGGTGACCTGGATGCGGTGGCCGAGCATGCGCGCGATCTTCTCGACGATGGCCAGCCCCAGGCCCAGCCCGCGATCCTGATTCGGCCGTACGCCCTCGCCACGCTTGAACTCCTGGAAAATCTCCTCGAGCTTGTCGTCGGCGATGCCGACGCCGGTATCCCAGACCTCGATGGACAGGCTCTGCCGGCGCCGCCGGCAGCCCAGCAGCACGCGGCCCTGCGGCGTGTAGCGGATGGCATTGGTCAGCAGGTTGCGCAGGATGCGCGCGAGCAGCTGGATGTCGCTGCGCACCAGCGCCGAACAGGGGATGAAATCCAGCTGCAGCTGCTCGGTGGCAGCGATCTGGTGGAACTCCGTGGAAAGGTTCTCGAGCAGCTCGCTGACGGCGAACGGGGCGATGTCCGGCTTGATCACGCCGGCGTCCAGTTTGGAGATGTCGACCAGCGTGCCGAGCAGGTTCTCCACGTCCTCCAGCGAATTGCTGATGTTGCGGATCAGCCCGCCGTTGGGCGTCGCCGGTTGCTCCAGCAGCGCACTGGTGAACAGCCGCGCGGCATTCAGCGGCTGCAGCAGGTCATGGCTGACCGCAGCGAGGAACTTGGTCTTCGACAGGTTGGCCAGTTCCGCTTCGCGCTTGGCCTCGCGCAGCCGTGCCTCGACGTGGCTGCGTTCGTCGATCTCGCGCAGCAGCTGATCGTTGAGGCTGGTCAGCTCGGCGGTGCGCTCGCGCACCCGCTGTTCCAGGTTCTGATAGGCCTGGTGCAGCGCCTCGGCGGTGCGCCGACGGTCGGTGATGTCCTGGATCAGCACGAAGATGCCCGCCACTTCGCCGTTGGCCTGGCGGTTCGGCACGTAGGAACGCAGCATGTAGCGCTGCTGGCCGGCATGATTGCGCTCGGCCATCTCGAAGCTGACGCTCTCGCCGGACAGGGCGCGGTCGATGTAGGGTTCCAGCTGCCGCCAGTGCTCGCCGCTGTGCACTTCGCGCAGGCTCTGCCCGAGCATGCCGTCGCTGGGCCAGCGGTACCATTCCTCGTAGACCTTGTTGGTGAATTCGTAGGTCAGGTCGGCGGACACGTAGGCGATCAATGCCGGCACGTGGTCGGTGATCAGGCGGATCCAGCGCTCGCTCTCGCGCAGCGCCTCGGCGTGGCGGTAGCGCTCGGTGATGTCGGTGAAGGTGTTGACGAAGCCGCCGGTGGGCAGCGCGTGGGTGCGGATCTCCAGCATGCGGCCGTCGAACAGGCGCTGCTCCAGTTCGCGCACCGGCCGGCCCTTGGTGTCGCGCGTGCCGGGTGTCAGCAGTTTCAGCTCGCTGTCGGCCATGACCTCGGCGAACGGCCGGTGCGCCTCGATCGGCGCCAGCCCGCAGAGTTCGAGGAAGCGCCGGTTCCACAGTTCCAGCGCGCCCTCCGCGCTGACCATCGCCACGCCCTGGGACAGGTTGTCCACGGCGCGCTGCAGCAGCCGCGACTTCTGCGCCAGCGCCTGCTCGCGGCGCATGGTTTCGCTGACCTTCACCTCGGTGATGTCGGTGTAGAGGATGACCAGCCCGCCCTCGCGGGTCGGGCGCTCGCTGACCTGCACCCAGCGCCCGTTGTTCAGCCGGTAGACCGTCGGCTCGTCGCCCTTGCCGCGGTGCTCCTCGACGATCAGCCCGGTGCTTTCGGCCAGGCGCCGCACCTCCGCCAGCCGGGTACCGGCGTTGATGCGCGCGCGCGTGCGCGTCCACAGCGACTTGAAGCGGCGGTTGAACAGCACGATGCGCTGGTCCCGGTCGAACAGCACGAAGGCATCGGAGATACTCTCGATGGCATCGACCAGGTGCTGGTGGGCGGTCTCCGCGCGCAGCCGCGCGTCGCTGAGCAACTGGTTGCTGCCCTTGAGCTCGGCCATCGCCTGGTTCAGCGCGTCGGTACGCTCGCGCACCTGTTCGGCCAGTTCCACCGAATGCTGGAAGGCCGCGTAGGAGGCATCGCGCCCTGCACCGCTGGATTCGACCCGTTCGATCAGCGCGGCATTGATGCGCTTGAGCTTGAGGTTCTCGCGCTCGAGTTCGGCCTGGCGGGCCAGCAGCTCAGCGACCACCCCGCCCTCCGGGCCGGCCAATGGCGACGCCGGTGAAGGTCTGGTTGATGTGCATGCCATTGAACTGCTCTCCGTAGGTGTTGAAGCCAATCACCTGCTGGCGCCTCAGAAAGGCCGACGTCTGCTCGCTGGTGCCGTTGGCCTCGATCTCCAGGCGGCGCAGGAAACAGTCGCAACCGATGGTCAGCAACGGTGGCCCGAGGCGCTGCTCCAGGCGCTCGAACAGCGCTTCGAGGTTGGGCATCAGCGGCCCCGGCTGCATGGCGGTGAGCACGATGCCGTTCTCCACCGCGCAATAGAAGGTCAGGCTGAGGTCCTCGTTGACCTTCTGGATCGAGCGCACGTAGTAGTGCTCGTTGATGCGCACCGCCAGGGGGTGGGCGGCGAACAGGCGATGGTCGAGCTCGTCGACGCGCACCCCGATCAGCCGGGCGTACTCTTCGGCCGCCGGCTCGGCGTTCAGCTCGTAGACCCGGCGGCTGTTGCTATCGGCATGGGTCACCACCAGCTTCTCGCCGCGCGGCAGGATGTGGTGGGTGGTGAACACCTCGAAATCCAGCCAGGTGTTGACCAGCACCACGATGGCCGCCCCGCTGTGGAATTGGCCGTCGTAATACACGTGGGTGTCGGTCAGGTGATTGTCGTCGCCGGCCGAACCACCGAAATGCGGAATGCTGCCGAACGCCGCGCTGAGCGCGGCCAGCACCACCTCCTCGCGGCTGGACAGGCCATCGAGCAGGGTCAACGCGAAACTGTGGTCCTTGATCGGCGCCAGCGAGTTGCTGCGACAGTCGCTGCCCAGGCGCTCGACCAGCTGCTGGGCCTCGATCAGGCTGAAGCGCTCCATCTCGTCGATCAGCTCGCAGGCGATCGAGAAGCTGCGGTGGTCGAAGCCGATGGCGGTGACGCAGCTGCGTCCATAGCCCTGCGCGGTGATCTCGCCGGCAGAGGTGCAGCCGACCAGCCGGACCCCGCCGAAATACTGGCGCAGCGCGTCGCCCAGCGCCGGCAGGTCGTATTCGGCCGAGCAGAAGAACAGCACGAAGCCCAGATGCGGATGCATCAACTGGCGTGCCAGATCCTGCGCCACCGTCTCGGCCAGGCGCGCCTCGGACATTGCCGTGCGGATTACCTCGCTCTGTTGTTCGCCCACGCACCGCACTCCCGCACTACCGAATAGGATCGACCCCATTCTTGGTCAGGGCATATGGCACGAAAATGCTACTTGAGTACCGGAAAAGGCCTGCCTAGGTAGCATCGCGACGAAACAACGCAGGGCAGGCGGCGGATTCCCCATCGCGGCGCTGGCCTCCCGATCCGGGCGGCTGGCGCCGCGCCTGCGCCAGGGCGCCGAAAACGGCAAAGGCGGACACCTTTGCAGATGTCCGCCTCCGGCTGGTTAGCAGCGTGACGCACCACGGCGTTCACGCTGCTAACCAGCCCTTTTCCAGCGGCGGGCGGCGCTCACCCACGGTGGCCCGCTTCGCCGGTCCCGCCTGAGCCCGACCGTCGGTCCGCACGCGCCGATCGCCCCGGCGCACGCGGAGGGCGGCTTAGAAGCTCAGCGCTGCCCCCACCGCGAAGGTGCGGGTGTCTTCGTCGAGAGTCGAATCGTCGCGACCGGAGATTTCGAACTGATTCAGCTCGGCAACCAGGGTGAGGTTGTCGTTGATGCTGTGGAACAGCGCCACACCGCGGGTTTCGTAGTCGGCTGCACTACCCAGGCCGTTGCCGTCGTCCTTGGTCTTGCCGTAGGACAACGCCAGGCGGTTCTTGCCGAAGCGGTAGGAGCCCTGCAGCAGGTAGCCGTCGCTGTCGACCTCACGCAGCAGCGCCTCGCCGGCGTTGTTGGTGAAGAACGGGTTGATGCCCTCGGCCTGGAAACCCGAGGCGGTCAGCGACAGATTGCCCATCTTCGCCTGCACACCGTAGCCGAGGCCCTTGGACGTGACCTTATCGATGCTGCTGTCGGTGTTGTCCGAGCTCTGCTGCATGCCGTTGATCCAGGTGTAGAACTGGGTGCCGCCGAGATCGAACTGGTAGGTCACCTCGGCTTCGAAGCGCGGGGCCTCCTGGTAGGCCTTGTCCAGCGTGGAGCTGGTGTCCTCGGTGGTGTCCACCGGGTCCATGATGCCGGCGGCGATGCGCAGGCCGCTCATCTCGGGCGAGCGGTAGGTGATCTGCGAGGTCGGGAACGGGTACGGGTAGCCGGTACCGATGTTGCCGAAGGACACGCCGCCGCCATCCACCAGGCCCAGGGTATCGCTCACCTGGCCATAACCGCTGAGCATCTCGTCGAGCAGGATGTTGGAGCGGGCGAACAAGCCGAAGTCCTTACCGAACAGCACTTCACCCCATTGCTCGTTGCCGGCAGTGGCGTAGAACTGACGGACGTCGATGCCGGTCTCGGTGCCGTTGGTATCGCTGTCGTTGATCGTCACCCAGAACGAGGAGCGGCCGCCGAGCTTGAGGTCGCCGACCTGCTTGGTGAAATTGAAGCCGATCCAGTTGGGCAGAAAGCCCATCTTGACCCGCGACTGCCGGCGATCGAACTGCTCGCCGTCGCGGTCCACGTCGCTGTTCACGTAGAAGGTGTTGAAATACCCGTCGGTGGAGAAAGTGGTGTCACCCTCGTCGTAGAGCACGATTTCGGCGACTGCCGATTGGCTCACGGTCATGGCGACGGCACTGGCCAGGGCCAGTGGCAGCAGGGTTGAAACGGCTTTCTTGTTGTTGTGCATGGCGCTCTCCGCTGTATTGACGACAGACAGTCGTGACGGGAGCGATTATCGAAAGACGGCCACGCTGCACATACGCTGCGATAGCGGCGAAAGGCTAGCACTTTGGCCGCAGAGGCCGTCTTGCGCTGGAAGCATTCATCCGCCGGCCGCAGGAGCGGCGCTTAGGTCGTACATCCAAAGCATTGCGCAGCACCCCGATCGCCTGGAACGGGGCGGTGGATGTCGCCTAACGCCCTAGCCAGCGGGCATCCGGGGCGGCGGCATTGGCGACCACGCACCAGCCGCCCTTGGCCTCGCGCAGGGCCTGCAGCTGATGCTGGAGATCTTCGGGCCGCAACGCCGCCATGGCCCGCTCGACCTGGGCGGGATAGTCGCTATCGCGACCCGCCAGCCGGGCCTGCCAGATCTGCTCGGCGCGACGCCGCAGGTCGCCGCCGCGGGCGAAGTCGGCCCCCGCGGCCGAGGCGGCCGGTCGGGCATCGAGCTCGCGGGCGAACCCAGCGAGGAAGGTCTCGATATGCCCGAGGATCTCACCGGGCGACGCACTGGGCGATTGCACGGCGAAGAACATGCCGGCCCGCTCGCCGAACTGGCGAAAGCCGCAGAACACCGCATAGCCGAGCTGCAACTCGCTGCGCAGACGACGGAAGAACGCCCCCTCCATCAGCCGCGATAGCTGGCGCCAGGCCGCCTCCACCGGCGCTGTGCGCAGGGGCAGTGGGCAGAACAGCAACAGGGCGGTCTCCGCCGCCGGCTCGCCGAAACCACACCACACGTAAGGATGGGCGACGGCAGCGGCTGGGACCGGCAAGGCCTGCGTTTCCGGTATCCCGGGCATCGCGCGCAAGGCATCCTGCAGCGGCCCGCTCAGCGATGCCGCCAGCCCCATGGCCAGGACATCCCAGCGGGCATGCCGCCAGGCGCGGGTCAAGGCAGCCTGGTCCAGAAGCGGCAAACCCGCGGCAGGCGGAACGGGATCGAGCAACAGCGGCAACTGCCGCATCAGTTGGCGCAGGAGCAACTCGTCGGCGCCAGGCCGCTGCGCCTCGACCGCCAGCCGCTGCCCTTCGTCGAACGCCGAGGCCGGTGGCCTGGCCAGCACATCGAGCAGATCCTGCAATACCACCGGCAGCGCTTCGGCATAGCCGAACAGCGTCAGGCACCAGCCATGCCCATGGTTCTCGAAGCGCAGCTCGACGCCAGCCTGCGCAGCCGCCGGGATATAGCCCCGCAATGCCGCCTGCAGCACGTGCCAGAGGCCTGCCGGCGGCTGCCCGTCGTCGAAGCGCCAGCGCACATAAAGCGCACCCTCCCCGCTCGCGGCATCCGCCTGCACCCAGCACGGCATCGCTGCCAGCGGCGCTACACGTGGCTGCGGCCGGATATCCAGCCAGCGGTTGCGCTCGGGCAGGCGCCAGTGCCATTGGCGTGGGGCGGCATCCGGCAAGCGATCCGTTGCCAGCTGCAGGGGGAAGCCGGCCCCCGTGTTGACGATTCGTTCTCCCGTGCCGGCTGCCCGGCCGACACTGAGCACGATCGGCACCCTGCCGCGCAGCTGTGCGCCAAGCACCTGCAATGCCTGCTGTACCCGATGCGCATCGGTCGAGGGCTGCCAGGCAGCGGGCTCCACCCAATAACGCAGGCAGGCCAGCGGCTCCTTGCCGAGCAGGCTGCGCTGGCGAATCCGCACGTACTCGTGCCAGAGCTCGGCCCAGGGAGCCTGCCGGGTGAGGAAGCCCAGCCAGTCGCGCACCGCCGCGACGATCTGCCCGCGGGCCGGCACGCCCTGTTCGCTCAATTGCAGCTCGACGATGATCACGCCCTGCCCGGCATGCCAATACGGCACGCGCAGTGCCACGGCCTCGCACCATCCTTCGCCACGCAGGGTTGCGAACAGGCTGCCGGGAGCCTGCGACCCGAGCCAGGTGGCCAGCACATCCAGCGCGACGGCGATGCCATCCGGCAGGCCATCCAGGACGAACGCCAGGTCGAGGTAAGTCCGGGATCCCTCGACCTGCAAGTACAGCGGCGCGGCATCGGCCGCCGGCAGCGGGATGAGCGGCCGGCAAACCTCCGGCGCGGCCGGCAGCCGGCATTCGTCGCTGCGCAGCAATGCCTGCAGCCGTTCGAGGTTGCAGGGCGCGGCGACCAGCAATTCCAGCTGTCCCGCATGGTAGAAGCGCTGGTGGTAGCCCAGCAGCGCCTGCTGGAATTCGGCGCTTTCGACAGGCAGGGTGTCACGGTGGCCGGCATGGAAGCCGGCGAAGGGATGCGGCGCAGCCAGGACGGTGCCGATCGCGGCATCGCAGAGGGTTTCGCGGTCCTTGGCGCGGGCCAGGAACTCCGCCTGCAACACCTCGCGCTCACGCCGTTGTGCCGCAGGGTCGAGCAGCGGCCGGGCAAGCATGTCGAGCAGCCGCTTGAGCGCTTCGGCAAACGCCTCGGCCGGCACCTGAAAGAAATAGTCGGTGTGCCGCTCGCGGGTCGAGGCGTTCAGCTGGCCGCCGCATCCCTGCACGAAGGGCATCAGGCCCTGTGCCGGCGGATAGGCCGCGCTGCCCAGGAACAGCAGGTGCTCGAGGAAATGCGCCAGGCCAGGATAGGCAGCCGGAGCGTCGTGCGAACCGGCATGCACCCGCACCAGCGCCGCAGCCTGCCCCCCCGGCGGCTGCGGGAGGAATCCCAGCCGCAGGCCATCGGGCAATACCAGGCGCTGCGGAGGCGAACAGAACTCGAAGCTGGCTGAAGACATGGAAAGCACTCGTGATTGCGGCCCCGCAGGTTGCGCCGCTTGGCTATCGAGCCGGCCGGCAAGGAACGACCGCCCACGGGTCCGGCCGATTCGTCCTGGCACAGCAACAGCTGCCATACAGGCCCGGGTATCTTCCGGATACACGACGATGTCGCCGGCCCTGCTCACCGCTACGCCGCGTTCGATCCAGGCCGGGAAAGGTGGCGACAGTGTAACCCAGCGTTTCCAGCGGCCTCTACCAACCTGTACGGCGACGAAAGAGCTGGAGCGAGGGCATCGCTGACCTGCCTGGAGCCATACATGCCCAGCCTTCCCGACCAAGGGCATATACCCCCAGGTATTGACGATATGGAATAATGGCAAACAGCCATACCCTCTCCGCAGTCGGCGCCGCTGCGCCTTGGAAGAAGCTCTTGACTACCTACGCCCTTGCAGAAAACGCGGTCATGTTGCTCGCGTTGTGCTGGTTGCTGGCCTTCAATACCCGCGACTGGAACGAGAACCCGAAGCCCTCCGCAAAATTCCTCGCCGGCCTGTGGTTCGGTAGCGCCTGCATCTTCGGCATGGCCCTTCCCGGCGCCATCGAGGCCGGCATCGTGTTCGATGCCCGGACCGTGGTACTGAGCATGGCCGGCTTGTTTGGCGGGCCCCTGGTTGCCGGCGTGGCCGGCGCGATGGCCGCCGGCTATCGTCTCTGGCTGGGCGGCATCGGGACGCTACCGGGGCTCATCAATATCCTGCTGGCAGTCCTGCTCGGCCTCGCCTACCGGCAAGCCTATCGCCGCGGCCTGCTGGGCTTCGGATTCTGGCAACTGTTCGGGTTCGGCCTGGTGCTGCATCTCGGCGTGCTGGCGGTACTCATGCTGTTGCCGCAATCGCTGGCATGGGCAACGGTGCAGGAAGTCGCCCTGCCGGTGCTGCTGGCATTGCCGCTGGCCACCGCTGCGCTCGGCCTGCTGCTCAATGACCTGCTCGAACGCAACCAGACCGAACAGGCGCTGAAATTCAGCGAGGCACGTCTGCGGGCCATCACTCAGGCCATCCCGGACCTGTTGCTGGTCATCGACGAGGACGGCCGCTACGAGGAAGTCATCTGCTCTCGGCACAGCCCGCTTTATGACGACGCCGCCCGGCTGGTGGGCCGACACCTGCGTGACGTGATGCCGGCCATCGAGGAACAGCGCCTGCTCGCCTTCATCCAGCAGACACTGCGCAACAACGCGCCCCAGCTGATCGAATATTCGAAGCAGACCCTGAACGGCCCGCGGGTCTTCGAAGGCCGTGCCCTGCCGCTGGAGATGTACGCCGGCAGCAAACGTGCCGTGGTCTGGCTCAGCCGCGATATCACCGAACGCGTCCAGTCCGAGCTGGAGCGGCGGATCGCCGCCATCGCCTTCGAATCGCAGCAGGGCATGCTGATCGCCGATGCCCAGAACCGCATCATCCGCGTCAACCGCGCCTTCACCCAGATCAGTGGCTTCAGCGCCGAGGAAGCCGTGGGCCAGACAACCCGTCTGCTGGCCTCCGGCAAGCACGGCCCGGAGTTCTACCATGCAATGTGGGCCGACATCATGAACACCGGGGCCTGGGAGGGCGAGGTCTGGAACCGGCGCAAGAGCGGCGAAATCTACCCCGAGTGGCTGACGATCAGCACGGTCCGCAACGCCCAGGGCGAGATCAGCCATTACGTCGCCGCCTTCACCGACATTACCGAACGCAAGGCCGCCGAAGAACATATCCATCAACTGGCGTTCTATGACCCGTTGACCGGGCTGCCCAACCGGCGCCTGCTACTCGACCGCCTGCAGCAGGCCATGGCCGCCAGCAAGCGCAGCGGCCAGATCGGCGCACTGATGTTCATCGATCTGGATAACTTCAAGAACATCAATGACCTGCACGGCCACCAGACCGGCGACCAGATGCTCTGCCTGACGGCCGAGCGGCTGAGCCACGAAGTTCGCGCCAGCGATACCGTGGCTCGCCTGGGTGGCGACGAATTCGTGGTGATGCTCGGCAGGCTCGGTGTCGATCCCGAGCACGCCGCCAGCCAGGCCGAACACGTCGGCATGAAGCTGCTCGCCTCGCTGGACAAGCCCTACCGCCTGGGCGAGCTGGGCCTGCACAGCAGCGCCAGCATCGGCGTGGTGCTGTTCGGCGAAGACGACAGCAGCCGCGAAGAGCTGATGAAGCGTGCCGACATGTCCATGTACGAGGCCAAGGTGTCGGGCAAGAACGCCCTGCGCTTCTTCGACCCGCACATGCAGCAGGCAGTGCAGGAACGGCTGCGCCTGGAGGAGCAGATTCGCGAAGGTCTCCGGGCCGGTGAGTTCGTACTGCATTTCCAGCCGCAGCTCGAACAGGCCGGAGGCGTGGTCGGAGCCGAGGCGCTGGTGCGCTGGCGGCATCCGCAGCGGGGCCTGCTGGCTCCGGCCGCCTTCATCAGCCAGGCGGAACGCGCCGGGCTGATCCAGGAACTGGATATCGTGGTGCTCAAGCAGGCCTGCGAGCAGCTTGCACGCTGGGCCAGGATGCCGCATTTCGCCGACCTGACCCTGGCCGTCAACCTCAGCGCCCACCTGCTCTACCAGGAGCATTTCGTCGCCCGCGTGCTCGAGCTGCTGGAACGCACCGGCGCCAACCCCACCCGGCTCAAGCTCGAACTGACCGAAACCCTGCTGCTGGACAACATGCCCGAAGCCATCGCCAGGATGAACCAGCTCAAGCAGCATGGCATTCGCTTCTCCATCGACGACTTCGGCACCGGCTATTCGTCGATGAGCTACTTGCAGCAGCTGCCGCTGGACCAGTTGAAGATCGACCAGGCCTTCGTGCGCGGCCTGCCGGACGATACCAGCAGCCTGACCATCGTTCGCGCCACCTGCGCACTGGCCGCCGGGCTCGGCCTGGAGGTCATTGCCGAGGGGGTCGAGCAGGAGTCACAACGCAGCCTGCTGCTCGCCAATGGCTGCCACCGTTTCCAGGGCTACCTGTTCGGCAAACCCCTGCCGGTGGAGGAATTCGAGCGCCTGGCCAACGAGTATGCGGAAGGGGAAACAGTTCCCGGCTGAGCCCGTGGCGTGCCGAAAAGACAGGTAGCCGCGCGGTAGGAACCCGCTAGCGGGCGATCCGCCGCAACGTCGATGATCGCCGGCAAGGACTCGGCGCCCCCCCGGCTCCTACGCGCCTCCTGCCGTCAAAGCACCTGCGGTGCGCGGCTGCAGAGTTTGGCCAGCGCCTGCACCCATTCTTCGTGGCTATTCAGGCACGGCACCAGCAGCAGCTCCTCGCCGCCGGCAGCGACGAACTGCTCGCGTCCGCGATCACCGATTTCCTCGAGGGTCTCGATACAGTCGGAAACGAACGCCGGGCACATCACCAGCAACTTCTTCACGCCCTGCCCGGCCAGTTCATCCAGCCGCGTTTCGGTGTAGGGCTCGATCCACTTCGCCCGTCCCAGGCGCGACTGGAATGAAACCGACCACTGATCGTCCCGCAGCCCGGCACGTGCCGCGAAGCCGGCAGCGCTGCGCAGGCATTGCGCGCGGTAGCAGCTGGCGAGCACCTCGCCCTCGGCCCGCTGGCAGCAATCGGCGCCTTTCAGGCAATGCGCGCCGGTCGGATCGCTCTTGTGCAGATGGCGCTCGGGGAGGCCGTGGAAACTCAGCAGCAGATGGTCGAAGTCCTGCTCCAGATACGGCCTGGCGCTGGCCACCAGCGCATCGAGGTATTCCGGCTGGTCGTAGAACGGTTGCAGGATCGACAGTTGCAGCGCCAGGCCGCGCTCGCGGATGACCCGCCGTGCTTCCTGGATGACGGTGGTGGTGGTGCTGTCGGCGAACTGCGGGTAGAGCGGTGCCAGGGTCACCTGGCTGATGCCTTGCCCGGCCAGCTTGACCAGCGCACCTTCGATGGAGGGTTCGCCGTAACGCATCGCCAGTTCCACCGGCCCCTGCGGCCAGTGCGGGCGCAGTGCATCCTGCAGGCGGCGGCTGAGCACGATCAGCGGCGAGCCTTCCGGCCACCAGATCGAGGCATAGGCATGCGCCGATTGCGCCGGGCGCTTGATCAGGATCAGCGAAACCAGCAGGCGCCGCAGCGGCCACGGCAGATCGACCACATAGGGGTCCATGAGGAACTGGTCGAGATAGCGGCGTACATCGGCTACTTCGGTGGAGGCCGGCGAGCCCAGATTGACCAACAACAACGCCTGCTCTGTCATGCACGTTTCCTGACTACGGTTTGAAGGTGATGCCCGGCTCCAAGCGGCAGGCGCGGCTATTCTCACACAGGAAAGCGCTTCCGGGCGCCGTTCCCGTTTCGCTCGCGACCGCGTCTACCCGTTGGGCTTGGCGGCCTGATCCAGCAGATCGGCCAGCGCCGCATCCAGATCGCCGAAACGAAAGCGAAAGCCCTCGTCCTGCAGGCGTGCCGGTTGCCCATGCTGGCCACCGAGCAGCAACCCGGCGAGCTCGCCGAGCGTCGCCTTCATGACTACGGCCGGCACCGGCAGCAGCAACGGACGATGCAGGCAATGCGCGAGGCTGCGGGCGAAATCGGCATTGCGTACCGGTGCGGGCGCGCAGGCATTGTAAGGGCCGCTGGCGTCAGGCTGGTGCAGGAGAAAATCGATCAGGCCGATTTGATCTTCGATATGGACCCAGGACATCCATTGCCGGCCAGTGCCCAGGCGACCGCCCAGGCCGAGACGGAACAGCGGCAGCAGCCGCTGGAGGAAGCCGCCGTCGCGCGCCAGCACCAGCGCGGTACGCACCAGCACCACGCGCGTCCCCAAGGCCGTCGCCTCGCTGGCGCGCTCCTCCCAGGCGTTGCACAGCTGGCTGGCGAAATCGCTGGTGACGACCGGGTCTGCCTCGGTCAGGCGGTGTTCGCCGGCATCGCCGTACCAGCCATCGCCGAACCGGAAATCAGCAGCGCCGGCCTTTGCTCGCGCCGTGCGAACCACTCGAGCAAATGCTCGGTGAGCTTCACCCGGCTGTCCCACAGCAGCGTCTTGCGGGCCTTGGTCCAGGGGCGATCGGCGATCGGCGCACCGGCCAGGTTGATGACCGCATCCAGCGGCACCGTGGTGATCTGCTGCAGCTCGCCAACGCCTTGCACCTGCGGCCCGCATACCTGTGCGACCCGCTCCGGCGTCCGGCTCCAGACCCACAACCGGTGCCCTTCGGCGATCCAGCGACGGCACAGGGCACGACCGATCAGCCCGGTACCGCCAGTCAGCAATATGTTCATGGTGAACCTCGCGTCCTGTCGCTCTGCCCGATCATTCGAAAGCGCATGGAGGCCGCCCAATACCCTGCGAAGGTAAGGGGATCTCAACGGCCCCTATCAATCAGCATAGCGACAACCCGCCGTTCACCAATCCACTCCGTATGAATTCTGCGGCCCGCGCGCTCCACGACGCAGCGAATGGCTCCCGCCATCGAGCGCCGTACGCCTGCGGGGAACCCCGCGGCCGCTCGCAGCGTCTGCCACGGCGTCGGTTGGCAGGTTGAAGATGGCGCATATCGGCGCGAGCAGCAGGCAGCCACGCGGCAGGATCTCGAGCCGATCCTCCTCCAGCAACACGAGGCCATCGCGGTGCAGTTGCTGCAGTGCCGGCCAGTGCTGGGCATAGCGCTGGCGTACGTCCACCCCGGTTCGGGCGGCGAGCGCGGCGAAGTCCAGCTGGAATTCGCACAGCAGACTGTCGAAGAGTGCCAGGCGGAGCCTGTCGATGCTCGCCGGACGCACACCGAGGTCGCTCGGCAGCAGGCCCCGGTCGAGCGCCTGCTGGTAGGCCCGGGCGTCGACCAGGTTGCGGGAAAACAGCTCCCCCACTCGGCTGATTGCGCCAACGCCCAGGCCGAGATGATCGCAGTCGCCGTGCGGCGTATAGCCCATGACACCGTGATTGAGCGTACCGGTCTCCTGGGCCATCGCCAGGTCGTCGTGCGGCAGCACGAACCTGCCCAGGCCGATATGGCGATAGCCCGCAGCGCCGAGCTGCTCGATGCCATGCCGATGCATGGCCAGGGTATCCGCGGGTGATGCCAGGCCGAGCCTGGCGTTTCCTTGCGCCGCCTGCAGCGAATCGCGATAGTCGAACAGGCTCACCCGGTCGGGCGCCAGTTCGATGATCGCCGCCAGCTTGCGGGCGAACGTGGCCGGCGTCTGCCAGGCCCTGCCGTAGCCGAGGTCGACGTTCACCGAGCGGTAATGCAGCGTATGCGCCGCCTCGACGACCGCACGGATGCGCGTCGAGCTGCGAAACCATTCCACCGTCCCGCCCTCGTCCGCCCCCAGGTCGGGAACGCTCACGCTCAGGTGGTCGAAGCCCAGCTCGTGCAGCGCACCGACCAGCGACCAGTCGGCGTGGGCCAGTTCGACCTCGGCGGTGAAACTGGCGACAGCGGGTTCGGCGAAGCGAAAGCGGGATTCGAGCAGGGCAACCAGGCTGCGCAACTCGGTGATGCCCAGGGCGCCGACATGCAACCACAATTGCTCGACCTGCTGCGCGGGCCCGACGTGGCAGCTGAGCTGTTCGATTTCTCGCTGCAGCTGCCCCAGGTAGGTCGTCAGGTCGTCGTGTTGCAGCGCGGCATTGGCGGGTAGATGAATGGCAATCGAAAGCGGGCGCCGGGCCTTGCGGCTCTCGCGTAATGCGCGCAGCAGGTCGAGGGGCGCGATCCGCTCGTTGAAATCGTCGGCCGTCGGATAGCCGCACTGCGGCTGTCGGGCCTGTCCGTAGCGTTGTACCAGGCTGTCGTCCCAGATAACTGAGCCAAGCATAAGGAGCCTCCCGGCATCGATTATCGCTTCACGTTGGCATCATCCGGTTGCGCTGATGGACGGCGTTGACCCCCGTCAAGTACGGGACGAATGGAGCGCGGGAACAGCCGAACGGTTCTAAAACGAGGCTTGCGCTTGGGTTCGGGAAAGAAAAACGGTCCCGTCCTGCCTGCGCAAGCGGGACCGTTGCATGCCGCTGGCCTTACTTGTGGCTCAGCACCCACTCGGCGAGGATCTTCGCCTCTTCGTCGGTCACTGCGTTTGGCGGCATGGGGATCGGGCCCCAGACACCCTGGCTGCCATTCTTGATGTGCCCCGACAGCAGCTCCACCGCATCCGCCTGACCGGCGTACTTGGCCGCGACATCCTTGTAGGCCGGGCCGACAAGCTTGGTATCGATGGCATGGCAGGCCGCACAGGCCTTGCTCTTGAAGAGCGACTCGCCATCTGCGGCCAGGGCCGGTTGCAAGGCCAGAAGCCCGCTACCCGCCAGCAATGCAATCACGATTTTTTTCATGCGAAGTTCCTTGAGGCGTTACGGCAGCTGCGCAAGACATTCCTCAGAGCCCAGAGGAGCGCGGTTGCCATCGGCCTGATATGGTTTTAGAGCTCTGTATCCGGAGCGGAAGGCGACTGGCACCTGGGCAGTATCGTTCCAGCTTCCCTTCCAGCTCCATCCGGAAACTCGGACATTGTCCGCGCGGCAATTGCTCGACTCCAATGAATAACATTGCTGCTTGGCAACAACTTTTTTGAATCGACCGGCATGCACGCCAACACGGCCGTTCGGAAAGCGTGGCGTCACGGTGCTGCCGGTAGTCGCAACCCTGCTTAGAGGACCCCGACCGTGCTCCCATCCCCGCTGCTTACCGCCCTGCGCTCGGCACGCCATCTGGTGGTTTTCACCGGAGCCGGGGTTTCCGCCGAAAGCGGCATCCCGACCTTCCGTGATGCGCTGAGTGGCCTCTGGCAACGCTTCGACCCCGCTGCGCTGGCCACGCCGCAAGCCTTCCGCCGGGACCCGGCGCTGGTCTGGGGCTGGTACGAATGGCGCCGCATGAAAGTGCTGCAAGCGCAGCCGAACCCGGCACACCGGGCCATCGCCGAACTGGCCCGGCACGTTCCCGAATTCACCCTGATCACGCAGAACGTCGATGACCTGCACGAGCGCGCCGGCAGCGACGCAGCGATCCATCTGCACGGCAGCCTGCATCAGCCGCGCTGCTTCGCCTGTGCCCGTTCACCCGCCGCACCGCTCGCCCCCGCGGACGAGCCCGAAGACGGTCGCCGCCTGGAACCACCGCGCTGCGCGCATTGCGGCGGGCGCCTGCGGCCCGGCGTGGTGTGGTTCGGCGAAAGCCTGCCGGCCGCGGCGCTGAACGCCGCGTTCGACGCCGCCCGGCGATGCGACCTGCTGATCTCGGTGGGTACCTCGGGCGTGGTCTATCCGGCGGCGGAGGTCCCGCGAGTCGCCCTGGATGCGGGGGCCGTGGTGCTGCACGTCAACCCGCAGGCGGTCGCGCAACCGGGGGAACGGGAGTTCGTCCTGCGCGGCCCGGCCGGCGAAGAACTGCCGGAGCTGCTGCGCCAGGCCTTCGGAGCGTAGGTTGGCGCTGAGCGCAGCGAAGCCCGACAGGCACGTGGAGCGGCGTCAACCGCGCGCCGCCAGCACTCGTGCCGCGCCCTGGGGCTTGCGGCTGTACCACAGCACCCGGCTGACGCCACGGGTGATCGCCACATAGGCCAGGCGCAGGCTCTCGTCGGCCATCGCCTGGTCGTAGCTGTTGCGGAAGAATCCCGAATAGGCATACAGCGCATTGCGCAGCGGATGCGGCTCCGGCGGCAGGATATCGTCGACGATGATCGCCACTTCCGCCTGCAAGCCCTTGGCGCGGTGGATGGTATAGGCCTTGACCGGCAACTTGCGCTCCAGCTGCGCCTGGATCATGCGCAGCGGCTCGTTGCGCCGGCTGAGCAGCAGCACCGCGGTCCGCTCGCGACTGCCGCGCTGGGCCGCCTGTGCGCATTGCGCGCGGATCGCGTCGGCCAGTTCCGGCAGGCGGTTTTGCAGGTCGAAGCCAGTCACCAGCTTCACCCCGTGGTCGCCCGGCTGCATCGGCCGGCAGGCCCGGCTGGTCTTGGCCTGCTTGAAGGCGACGCCGGCCAGCACCGCCTCGCCGTCGCGGATCACCGGCTCGATGGAGCGGTAATTGGCCTCCAGCATCAGCACCGCGCTGTTCTTCGCCGAGCCCTTGCGCGGGAAGTAGCGGTCGAAGTCCATGAACAGCTCCGGCGAACTGCCGCGCCAGCCGTAGATCGACTGCCAGTCGTCGCCGATGGCCATCAGGCTCGGCGCAGTGCCCTGGCGCGCCAGCTGTCGGTGCAGCGCCTGCAGCCACTGGACGATCTGCGGGGAGATGTCCTGGAACTCGTCGATCAGCAGATGGCTGAACGGCAGCAGGCTCTCCCTGGCGATACCCTGCGCGCCGTCGGCCAGGCGCTTGCCGAGCTGCTGGAAGGCGCCATTGAAAGTGACCAGGCCCTGCGCGCGCAGATCGTCCTCGAAGCAGCGCTGGAACAGAACCAGCGCCTCGACGAACTGTCGCTCCCGCGCCGAACACTGCAGCGCCGCGGGCTCGATCCGGTCGATGCGAATGCCGATGCTCTCGACGAAGCCGGCCTGGACATGAAAGGCTCGTAGAGCGGCAACGCGTTCAGTTCGCCGGCCAGCCTGAAGCCATCCAGCGGCGCTTTCACGGCACCGCGCCGGCCCTTCGGTTCGTCGGCCGGCGACGGCAATCCCAGCAGCTCGTGCACCAGCCGGCGAAAATCCGCCTGCTCGGCATAGCAGCGCTGGTAAGCCTGCTTGAGCAGGCGCTGCTGGGCGGGACGCAGGCGCGTGGCGGCCAGCGCATTGTCCGGTTCGTCGTCCGTGGCGGTCTTGTCGGCCAGTTGCTCGAACCAGACCGGCTTGACCAGTACGTCTCGGGCCAGCATGGCCATGGCGGAATGAAAGGTGCGCACGCACTGGCGCGCCTGCGCCGCGTCGAACGGGTAGTCCCAGAAGGCCAGTACCGCGATCAGCTGTTCGCGCAGTTGCGCGCAGGAGGCATTGGTGAAGGAAATCACCGTCAGCCGCCCGGGCTCGATGCCCAGGTGGCAGAGCATGAACACCACGCGCAGCAGCAAGGTGGTCGACTTGCCCGATCCCGCGCCGGCGAAGACCCGCGTCACCGGACTGCGGCCAAGGATCATTGCCCACTGCTCTTGCGAAGGGGGATTGACGACCCCGGCCGTCACCGCCCGCGCGACCTGCGCGCGCATGGCCTGGACCTGCGCCTCGTCGATCGGCAGCTGCGCCGCCGCGTAGATACCCTCGGCGGCGGGTTTGCGCGGCTTGGCGGCAGGCTTGCGCGCCGGCTTCTTCGCCTTCGCCTTGCCCTTCGCCTTGGCTGTTCGACCACTAACTTGCTGCGGTCGCGCATCGGGCCAGCGGCGGAACACTCGCTCGTCCTCGTCGCGCAGATAGGCCGTGGTACGGGGAAAACAACGCGCCAGCGCTCCGGTGACGAGGGATTTGTAGCGCTTGACGGCAGAGAGCATGCAACGACCCAGGGCTTCAGGTATGTCGTTGATATGGTATATGTTTTTCCCATGGCACTGGTGGCGGCGCGAGGAACGGCGCCGAGGTTGTGGCACAAGGGCATGGCGCGGGGGCTTTCTTTTGTCGGAGGCCCTGGCAGGCTTTGGGCAGGCCTATGGCCTGCTATCGCCGCGAGGGCGCGCCTACAGGCTCGCGGGGCGCTCGCTGCTCGGGTGGGAGGCCCGACCCGGGGCGACCGCTTTTTCAGCCCCTGGCAGGCCTATGGCCTGCTATCGCCGCGAGGGCGCGCCTCCCACGGGGTTCGGCGTGCACCGGCTGCTTTTGTGGAAGGCGGCCGACGGACTTGCGGCATTCACCACATTCCTATGGATTGTCCGACCTCGGGGCGATGCTCTTAAGCTTCAAGCTCCAGGCTTTGGGCAACGACATCAGGTACCGATTACCCCACCATCATCCTTGGTGATCAACAGCGTGGACGAGCGCGGGCGGGTCTTGCCGTCGCTGGCGGGGAAGCTCAGTTCCGGGTGCTGCACGTTGATCCACATGGCGCGGTAGTCCGGACTCCAGGTGATGCCGGTGATCTCGCAGCCACGCGGGCCGACCAGGAAGCGGCGCACCTCGCGAGTGACGGGATCGGCGCAGAGCAACTGGTTGGTGCCCATCGCCAGCATCGCCGGTTCGTCGTCGCCGTAGTCGGTCTCGATCCACAGCCGCCCTTCGCCATCGAAGGCCAGGCCGTCCGGCGAGGAAAAACGGTCGCCCTCGATGGTGCCGATCAGGTTCGCCGCCAGCGGCTGGCCGGCGGCGTCGCGCGCGCCCTGCGGCTCGCCGGCGAGCAGGAAGATTTCCCACTGGAAGCGCGTGGCCGTGGGATCGCCGCCCTCTTCCCGCCAGCGCACGATCTGCCCGTGCAGGTTGTGCGGGCGCGGATTGGCCTTGTCCAGCGGCTGCCTGCCGCCGCGCTCGTCGTTGTTGGTCAGGGTGACGTAGACCTCGCGACTGTGCGGATGCACCGCGACCCATTCGGGGCGATCCATCGGCGTCGCACCGGCGCGGTCCGCCGCGACGCGGGCATTGAGCAGCACCTCGGCCTGGCCGGGGAAACCGTTCTCGGCGGTCAGGCCGTTGCGCCCGTGCTCCAGCGCCAGCCACTCGCCGCTGCCATCGGCATCGAAACGCGCAACGTAGAGCGTGCCGCTGTCGAGCAGGCGGCGATTGGACTGGTCCGCACCGGGCACATAGCGGCCGGCGGGCACGAACTTGTAGACGTACTCGCCCTTGGTGTCGTCGCCGGAATAGAAGGCCATGCGGCCATCCTCGCCCAGCGACAGCACCGAGCATTCGCGGCAGTAGCGGCCGAACGCGGTGCGCTTGACCGGCGTGCTCGCCGGGTCGAAGGGGTCGATTTCCACCACCCAGCCGAAACGGTGCGGCTCGTGCACGTGGCCGCCATGCGGCTGCCGCGGGTCCGGCGTGGCATCGAAGCGCGGATCGGCGGTTTCCCAGCCGTAGTTCTTGCTCGGGCCGCTGCCGGCAATGCCGTAGCGGTTGTGCGAGACGCGCGCGGCCAGGTCGTCGGGATCGTGGTTGACGAAGTAGTTGTGCCAGTTCTCCTCACAGGCGAGGTAGGTACCCCAGGGCGTGAAGCCGCTGGAGCAGTTGTTCAGCGTGCCGAGTACCTCGAGGCCGCTGGGGTCGGCGACGGTCTTCATCAGCGCATGGCCGGCCAGCGGCCCGGCCAGTGCCATCGGCGTCAGGGTCGAGATGCGCCGGTTGTAGCGCGACGGCAGCACGCGCTGCCAGCGGCCCTGCGCGTCCTTGCGGACCTCGATGACGCTCACGCCGTGGGCCGCCTGCTCCTTGCGCACCTCGGTCAGCGGGCGCTTGCCGTCGACCAGGTTCATGCCGTGCGGATGCAGCGGCGGGTTGACGTACTCGTGGTTGATGGCCAGCAGGCCATGGTCATCGGGCGCGTCCGGGAACGGGAAGAAATGCATGCCGTCGTGGTTGTCGCCGGCCTGCATCAGCTGCGCCTGCCAGCCGTCGCTGGCGTCCGCCTTCCAAGCCGGCGCATCGGCCAGCACCGGGTCGCCCCAGGAGAAGAACACCCGCGCGCTATAGCCGGGCGCGACCTGCACGCTGTCGAACGCCGGGTCGAGCTGCGGCGGAATCGCCTCGAAGCCGAGCAGCGATTTACGCTGGGCCACGGCCTTGCAGGCCGACAGCCCGCCGCCGAGGAATGCCAGCCCGGCCAGGCCCAGGCTGCCCTTGAGCAAGCCGCGGCGGCGCGGGTCGATCAGTTCCCGCAGGGGGGCGTTGCCGCTGGGGTTGATCGCCTGGTCGTCATGGGCCGCGAGGCGGGCGTGAAAGTCGTTGAAATCCTGTTTCATGTGGGGCTCGTTCACTCGATACGGTAGTGGAAGGTGTTGCGCACGTCGGGCACCGCCACGGCGCGCCCGTCGACGATGCGCGGCTGGTAGCGGAAGGTCTTCGCGGCGGCCAGGGAGGGCCGGATGAATAGCGGATGGCAGTCGCCCACCACCGTCGGCGATTCGACGCGCCCCTGCCGATCGACCGTGTAGCTCACCGTGCACTCGCCCTGCAGGCCCATGTCCAGCGCCCGCTGCGGGTAGCTAGGCGGCTGCTTGGCGATCGGCAGGTACTGTCGGCTCGCCACTTCGGCCGCCAGCCGGGCCCGCTCGGCCGCCTCGGTGCGGGCAGCCGCCTCGGCTTCGAG
>NZ_AZSV01000018.1:0-63700 GCF_000582595.1 Pseudomonas sp. BAY1663 | reverse complement strand
AAGGGAAGTCGGTTCCATATCGCCCCTATGAGCGGGAGGCTCCGCCCAGTCGCGGCGACCGAACGCCGCTTCGCTCGCCTCGTCCGGCCGCCATCCAGGCTCGCTAGCTCGCTTCGGCCTGGCGCTGGCTGACGCGGGGGCGTGGCGCGGCGATGGTGCTCTGCAGTTCCGCCACCAGCGCATCCACCTGACGCAGCGCCTCGGCCACCGAATTGGCCAGCAGCTCGCCCCCCACCTCCTGGCCCTCGATGGCGATCTGGTGGATGCGGGTGATGCCGATGAACCCCAGCGCGGTCGCCAGGTTCGGCTCCAGATGGTTCATATGCGCCATCGCCCCTCCGGGGCCGAAGCCTACGCCGCCCCGGGCGGTGAGGATGACCGCGTGCCGCTCCCGATCCGCCAACATGGGCACGTAGGGATCAAGCGGGTTGCTGTCGTCCAGCCCGACCGTGCGGTTCAGGCGCACCACCTGATCGATCCAGGCCTTGAGCGCCGCCGGCATGCCGAAGTTGTAGAGCGGCGTGCCGATGACCAGCACATCGGCGGCCAGCAGTTCGTCCACCAGCCTGTCGCTTTCGGCCAGGGCATCCTTCATCCAGGGTTGTTGACGCTCCTCTGGCGTGAAGGCCGACGCGATCCAGTCGTGGCTGACGAAAGAGGGCGGGTTCTGGCCGATGTCCCGGTAGGTCACGCCATCCTGCGGACGACGGGCCAACCATCGACTGATGAAGCGCTGGCTGAGGTTGCGGCTGTGGGAACCGTGTTCGTCCTTGCCGGCAAGGCCGGGGCGGGCGCTGGCATCGAGGTGCAGAAGGTGCGTCATGGCGAATCTCCTCTGTGAAAGAATTCATCTGTCATTCACGGCAGAGTCAGCCTAGGGTTAGGCTCTACAGGCGACAAACGACGATTTCTTCCGGCTACAGATGAGGAAAACTCAGCCATGGTGCACCGTTGGTTACCCTCGCTTTCCGCCTTGCGCGCCTTCGAGGCGGCCGCCCGGCACGAGAGCGCCAAACAGGCTGCGGAAGAGCTGTCCGTTACCGCCACGGCGATCAGCCACCAGATTCGCTCGCTGGAGGAGTCGCTCGGCGTGGCGCTGTTCCTGCGCAAACCGCGAAAGCTGGAATTGACCGACCCGGGGCGCGAGCTGCAACAGACGCTGGAAGCCGCCTTCGACAGCATCAGCGCCACGGTCGAACGCCTGAGCGCGAAGCCCTGCCGCCAGGCGATCACCCTCAGCACCACACCGGCCATCGCGGTGCGCTGGCTGGTGCCCTGGGTGTGCCTGCTGCGCGATTCGCATCCGGATATCGACCTGCGCTTCCACACCTCCCACGAGCCGGTGGCGCTGGATGGCGTCACGGCCGACATCGCCATCCGCTACGGCGACGGCCGCTGGCCCGGGCTGGTGGCGGAGAAGCTGTTCGATAACACCTTCGTCCCTGTCTGCAGCCCGCACCTCGGCTTGCGGGATATAGCCGAGCTGCCCAAACACCCGTTGATCCATTTCCGTGCGCAAGCCGCCTTGTCCGCGCCGATTCATTGGGCGTCGTGGCAGAAACTCGCCAACGTGCCGGGGCTGGATGTGAGTGCCGGGCTGGTCTTCTCCGACGAGACCCACGCCATCTCCGCCGCCATCGGCGCGCAGGGCGTCGCCTTGATGAGCCGTCAGTTGATTGAGGATGAACTGAGGGAAGGGCGGCTGGTGCAGCCATTCGGGCCGGAGATGGAGGGCAAGCCGTTTCATCTGGTGTACCCGGAGAGCCGTCGGGATGATCCGACGGTTCGGGCGGTGAGGGAGTGGGTGATGAAGGTGCCGGGTGGGTTGTGTGAGCTGACTGGCTAGTTCACCGCAGCGTAGGGTGGAAAACGGCGAAGCTTTTCCACGTATTTCTTCCAGATATCCTCGCTTACATCATCATTCGATGACCTCAGCTCATCCGTAACCGCACCAGTCGATCGTATAGATGCCTTGTCATAAAGCCCGATGGAAGCTGGATCGTGGCCAGTCGACTACGCGCTCGATGAGTTTCGTCCAGCGGCTGGCATGTTGTCCTAATGCAACTCAGACATCCACTGCCAAGCGCCTTTCCGGGCCTCAAGGTTGGCAAGGTGCTCAAGTCCCAGCAATCCGTATAAATGATTTAACGATCAGTGGATGCCGGAGCTGTAACAACCACGTTGCGTCAGGAGTGGCGATCCGCGCCAAGGGTTCAATACCTCCTCTATTCATCGCGAATGGCTTCAGTGAAGGATTTGTCGATTAGCTCGCGCCGGCTGCATCTGTGCTGTAGGAAAAGCTGACAAGTTAGAGCTAATGGATCATTGGCAACAAACTCTAATTTGTTCACTGCCTGCCGCTTGCTGTCATCGCTACCGCTTCGCAGTGACTTGGCTGGTATGCCAAATATCTTCAGGCTAATCGATATGCCCAAAGCACTAAGGAAATCCTATCAGATTAGGTAGGTTGCAGCAGGCCTTGAATGATGAAACATTCGAAACTCTAAGGTGAAAGGATATAAAAATATTCTAATACTTTTAATCTTGCTAGGAACTACTTGGCCTAAGTGGCTAGATCCTACCGGTAGGAGATCGCAACCGGGCAGTAAGAAAGGGGAAGGTGGAATTATGTCTAAGCAATTAGAGCTTGACCAGGTTGGCAATACGCCAATGCATCGTGTAAGCAGTATTAATTTAAATGGAAATACTGTGTTTGCAAAATGCGAGTTTATGAATCCAACGGGAAGTCATAAGGATCGGACCTTCTTGTATATGGTAAATAAATTAGAGTCTGAGGGGAAGATAAGGCCAGGGATGACTCTCGTTGACTGCTCGACCGGTAATGGTGGAGCCGCTCTTGCCTGGGTTGGAAGAAAGAAAGGATATGATGTAAAAATATTTATGCCAGAGGGTATGACTGATGAGCGTAAAGCCCAGATATACGAATATGGTGCGGAACTATTTGAGACGGAAAAATCGTTGTTCTTGAATGGGGCTGTTCAGGCTGCCCAGGATTTTGTTAGGGAAAAAGATCCAAGGGAGATTTATTTTCTGGATCAGGGTTCAAATCTTCTTAATAAGGCTGCATGGATAGAATGCGGCAATGAAATTGTCAGATACCTTGAGTCGGAGGATGTTGTTCCTGACTATTTTGTGTGCTCAATCGGAACTGGTGGCACTTTTTCGGGGGTATCGGAAGTGTTGAAGTCTCGTTTTCCTAACATAAGTACAGTAGGTATTGAGGTCGATAAGTCAGCGCCTTTGTATGCGAAGAAAAATAATATGGAGTTTACGCATACTCCACACAATATGATGGGTTTGGGGGCGGGTGTGCTTTCTAGCAATACAAATGAATCGGTTGTGGATGATATAGTGATAGTCAATGGGGAGAAATCTTGGAGTCGAATGAAACAATTTATTGTGGAAGAAAATCTAGGGATTGGACCTACCTGTGGAGCGAATTTGCTTGTTTGTGAAGAATTGTGCCGCATGCTTCAAAGTAAGGTGGTTATAACTTTATTTTTTGATTCCTCTTGGAAGTATAAAAGTCGTTGGTCTGGTGTTTATCCTGAATACTCAGTAAGTTAATTATGATACGAGGGTATGAAAATGCTTCTGAAAAGCGTATATGCGGCGGCAAGAGTTGTGAAGTCAGGGAAGCACCTAACAACTGTAAACGAATTTACGGATCAGCTTCCGGCTCTTAGGCCAACGGTTTTGTGGGAGGCTGCCTTAGCTGTAATGCAAGTCGGAGATTTAAAAGTAACTAAAATAGTTACTGAGGAAGATAAGGGTGCCCCCTTAGCAACCTTGGTTTCAGTGATGTCGAATACTCCACTTGCGATTGCGCGTTGGTACCCCTATGGTCTAGATTCTTACAATGAGGTAAAAGTTGAGTTGGAGTCGGAGTATTTCCAGGGGGTCTTATATCTGAATGGGATTGTGCCTGGGGATAAGGTTGCAATTATTGATGACACTATTAGTACCGGAGGAGCTTTGATAGCCCTTGTCAAAGCAATACGGGCTGCGGGGGCTGAGGTTAGCGAAATTATTTGTGTTGTTGAGAAGGTTGAAAATGGCGGTGTGGCCAGAGTATTAGAAGCAACCGGACTGCATGTCAAAACTGTGCTCAAGATTTTCGTAACTGAAAATGGTGTTGAGGTACTCGAAGATGCAAAGCATTCTTGAAAACTATCACTCCGTTAAAAATGAGATCCAAGCAGCATCAACATTAAAGCCTAAATGTCGCCTCGTAGTGGTGTCAAAATTTCAAGGGGCTGATAGAATACGCCTATTATTAGCTGAGGGGCATAGGGTTTTTGGGGAAAGCAGATTAGAAGAAGCGCTTGGGAAATGGCCCTCTTTATTACAGGATTTCCCCGATACTAAACTGCATTATATTGGTGCCCTGCAGTCACGAAAAATCAAAGATATCGTCCGGATGTTTGATGTTGTTCAGTCTATAGACAGAGTAGAAGCTGCTGCCCGGATAGCACGCGAAATTGTTGCGCAAGGTCGAAATTTGTCATGTTTTATTCAAGTAAATATTGGAAGGGAGCCTCAGAAGTCGGGGGTTTTTCCGGAGCATTTTGAGCGCTTGTTTCGGCAGTGTGTTGATGAGTATGCCTTAAAGATATCCGGCGTTATGTGTATTCCTCCTGCATGTGAAAAATCTGCCCCTTACTTTTCGAAAATGAAAGCCATTCAGGAGCGATTTGATCTTCCCGAGTTAAGCATGGGGATGAGTAGTGATTATCTAACGGCTATAGAATATGGTGCTACAATAGTAAGAGTGGGAGCGAAAATTCTTGGTTCACGCTAGTTGACCACAGTAGAATGCAGATTTATTCGCGGTAATTTTGATTTGCGG
Source organism: Pseudomonas sp. BAY1663 (assembly GCF_000582595.1). Classification (NCBI taxonomy): domain Bacteria; kingdom Pseudomonadati; phylum Pseudomonadota; class Gammaproteobacteria; order Pseudomonadales; family Pseudomonadaceae; genus Pseudomonas; species Pseudomonas sp. BAY1663. The sequence continues at coordinate 58,830 of NZ_AZSV01000018.1, read as the reverse complement.
CTTGGAGATTTGAGGTCTGGCTTTTTGATAGTGGCTTCAGTAAGTATGAAATTATATATTTTGTAAAACATTGCTATCAATGGAAAAGAAATGCATAAGAGTGCCTCTGGATTGCCAGTGTTTGCTTGTTTTTGTTTGGCTATTTCTATGTTTATGGTTGGAGCTAATATTGCCATTGGAAAGCTGGTGATTTTAGAGCTTCCTGTTTTTCTTTTTGCGGTTTTGCGATTTTTCATTGCTAGCGTGGTATTGCTCCCTGGGATGTTTCGGTCGTCATTTCGACGGGGGCTAAATTTCTATGCGTGGCGTGGGCTTTTTATTCAATCTTTTTTCGGTTTGTTTTTTGTTTAGTATATTTATGTTGTATGGTGTGAAGTATACAACCGCAATGAGTGCAGGGGTTATAACAAGCGCTCTTCCATCCTTAATAGCTCTGTTGGCTTGGGTATGGTTGCGTGAGCGAACACACGGCCGAGGAATAGTAGCAATTATTTTTGCGGTTACTGGTATAGCTGTTTTGAACCTACAAGATGCTGCTTTCTCCGGCACAATGACTGTTCTAGGGAATGCCTTGGTGCTGGGGGCCGTTTTGGCTGAGGCAATTTTTGCTGTTTTTTCTCGACACTTATCTCTTACAGTACATCCGTGGAGTATGGCGTTTGGCGTTAATGTTGTTGGATTTATCTTGTTTATGCCTTTAGCTATTCCACAAGCAATAAGATTCAATTGGACTGGCCCATCTGCAGAGCTTTGGGGTTGGGTTGTATTTTATTCTATCACTGCAAGTGTTCTTTCATTTCTATTTTGGTATAGGGGGATTTCGCAGGTTCCGGCAAGCGTAGCTGGATTATTTACTGGCGTGATGCCTATCAGCGCAGCTTTGATAGGTTTCGGAGTGTTAAGTGAGATTTTGTCATTTGGCCAGCTTTTAGGCATGGTTCTGGTTATTTTGGCAATATTATTAGGTGCTAGCCAGAAAGCGATTTAGTAACCATGATGCCTCTCTAAGCTATTATTTTTGTGCCACCTGTGGTTGGTTTTGAAAAAATAGCCATATGTTGGCTTCCTCCTTCAGCGATTTTGGATGTGGTCAATCAATCCAGAATCCCCAAACCATCCGCGTTTCCTGGTTCATAGCCGCTACGGGTAGTCGCGGCACTCCCTTTTCGCATTCAGACGAGCTTTACCTGCGGTGGCCAGCACATGCTGGCGTACTTTGGTGTGGCCGAACTGGTGCTTGATCATCTGGGATGGGCGATCTTGGCTCTAGCTGTTTCTTGGCTTTCTCTATCGTGCGCCTTCGGTGCCCAGAGCTTGCCATGTTTCTTGTGGCTGTTGCAGATGGTTTGTGACGGTGACGATCTCATGCTCGGGATGCTTTTCGATCTTGGCATATCTGGTGCGTTTCTGGGGTACGCTTGCCTCCTTGTTCTTGAGCAGACTCGGCGTATGATCCACATAGCGTCAACGATTGCGCTCTGGCACAGCGTGGCCATTAGCGGATAAGCTGGATGATTGCGGCCATTTTTATTTCTCAGTAACGTGGCATGATCAGCACAATCAAATCTCAGGAGTCACCTGATCCCTCTTGAATCGGCTATTTCTTAGAGCGACTACTTAGGCCAATTCGTGGCTTTGAATCTATGGAGATGGCTAGTCTAAGCCATTAGTCGTATATGCACAGCGAGCTGGGGCGAGCATTCTCGACCATAGCTGTGTTGTTAGTTCTATCCGAGCAGATTTTAGGCGCGCAGGCGTTGTGTTTTGAGTGTATTCGTTAAAACTTGTGCTCAAGTATGCGGATTCATTCGGAATTGCATTCTTTGATTTCGTGTTCTCTGCGTCTAATTGGCGAGTAAAGCTTCAGAACAGGGCTGCATTTTGCAAGTGCCTTACGCGTCTATGCTAATTGAACTATGACAGCAAGCCAGCAAATGGCTCCACAGCTTTTAGTAGTATCAGCGCTAACGGCGCTATGAGATGTCTGTTGGAGCAAACATGCCCATAGACAGATGATAGCGAGCCTATATGTACGATTTTTCCGAACTCTTAACTGCCACGAGCTTGACGGAGTGGTTCTCTAAGCTTGTTCGCCTATCCGCAAGTGTCAATGCAGAGCAGGTTCTCTTCGCGCTAAAAAAGGAGAAGCTGGCTCCTAATGACAATGCGATAATTCTCAGCACCTATCCCAGTGAATGGCGTCAGAAATACGACGAAAATGGGTATGCTTCTGTCGATCCCGTAGTTCAGAAGAGTTTTGCTTCAGCTTTACCAATCCTCTGGGACCGGAGCATATATGAGACGTTTGAGCAGTTAGCATTCTATGAAGAGGCTGCGGCCTACGGTTTGATTCAAGGAATCACTTTGCCTCTGCACGGGCCGGGGGGCGAAACCGGCCTATTAAGCTTTAAATTTACTCTTTCAGACAGGATGAATTATACAAAAAACATTGAACGTTATCAGCCAATAGCCTCGTTGCTTAGAGATTACGCTATATCCAGCAGTACAGCGCTGCTCAAGCTAGATCAGAAGCAGAAGGTGAACCTAACGCGCAGAGAATACGAGGTACTAAAATGGTGTGCTGTAGGTAAAACCGCTTGGGAAACATCAATAATTTTGTCGTGTAGTGAAGCAACCATTAATTTTCATTTGAAAAATGTACGGAGGAAGTATGGTGTTGATTCCAAAGGGTTGGCGGTTGTAAGAGCAATACAGGGAGGAGATATAATTATTTGATGGTTGCTCTTCGGTTTAGGCATGGTGCGACAGTGGTTTTGTGGTTGGTAGGTGTGCGAGGGGAGTAAGTACAATATTGATAGAGATCTTCGTCGTCAATAATTCCTGCGAGATAGAGCTCTGCTAGTAGTAATACCGGTGAAGATATTTGACTGGTGCATTCAATTCGACTTGCTCCGGCTTGACTGATGCCAAATTTCATCCAGAATTCGCTTTGGCTTTGCTTTCTTAATAACCTCAGGCTTCGCATGCGCTCAATTATTAAATTGGCCCGCTTTCCCACGTTTTGCATGTACCACCTCCTGCTAAACAAGTTACTCTATCTCTCTGTACTTCAGTAAGTAAGCTATCAGGATTGATAGCTGTCCCTATTTATTCAGATTGAATAATGTGCGCCTTCATTCTACGCGAGGTGCTGGCTATGTATGTAAAGATAGGGAAGCGTACGGAGTTTACCGAAATCCAATTGCGCGAAATGTATAGCCTGAGGGCTGAGGTGTTTAAGCATAAAAAGGGGTGGGAAGTACAGGTCATTGACGGTATGGAGCTAGATGGGTACGACGCGCTTGACCCCTATTATGTAATTGCTAACAGATCAATAGATAATAGAGTCAGCGGTTGTTGGAGGATCATACCGACTGTGCGCCCCTATATGCTTGAACATACATTTCCAGAGCTTCTTTATGGGCAGTGTGCACCAAAAGCAGCGAGCATTTGGGAATTGAGTAGGTTTGCTATTATCGCCGAGCAAAACAGGTCGATGGCATTTTCGGACATAACGCTAGAAGTGATAAGAAAAGTATTTGAGTTTGGTGTTAGTCAAGGAGTCTCTGAGTTTGTGACGGTAACGGTCCCAGGGGTTGAGCGCATGCTCAGGCGTCAGGGCTTGGTTATCCGACGATATGGCCCTCCCATTCAAGTGGGAGTGGAAAGGGCTGTGGCTATCATGATTAAACTCAACAAAGTATCACTTGCCGCGGTTGGGATTGTAGATCAAGAGCAATTGCAGAATCAAGAATTGGCGGCGTAACCATGTGAATAACGACCTGCCAGGTGTGGTGGGTCGTTATTGATAAGTGCTGCAAACAATATTGTCTGCTGACGCTCTGTTTAGTTAGATAAAAATCAGGGGCGTATTGTCAGGTATAGTTGTGGAATTGGGGTTACTTTAAGGGGCTCTGAGGAAGACTTCCCGAATCTGGTGAAATAAGTCGATCCCGTTGCCAAGTATCCCGATGAAGCAAGTGGCTTTTGCCGACGTCAGGCACACAAGCAAGCGCAAGTAGACCCGCAAGAAGTTGTTCCTAATCGAGATATATCAGGTGGTGCCGTGAAAGGGGTTGGCGACCTGATGGAAAATCAGGACGACAAGCGTGACTTGGAGATGCATCAAGCCAAGAAAGGGAACCAGTATTACTTCGGCACGAAAGCCCACATTGGTGCCGACGAAGAGTCGGTCCTAGTGTACAGTGTGGTGGTGACCGCCGCCGATTCCGGTTATACCTGCGCAGAGAAGTGCCCAGGCTACCAGTTCATTCGTTCCGGGTGATCAAGCGGCAGTTCGGCTACACCACGGTGCGCTTCTGCGGATTGGCCAAGAATGACATGCAAATGGTGGCGCTGTTTGCCCTGTCGAATCTGTGGATGGCCCACTGGCATTTGCTGCCCAGCGCAGGAGAGGTGCGTCTGTAACGTGGAAATAACCGTCGTGAGATTCTCGCGGCGGCTAAAAACACATAAATGAGCGGGTGATCTGATCGTCTTTGATCGATTCTCTGTTTTCAAACCGCTGGGGCTTGAAGTCAGCCAGAAATACGTGGCTACTGTAGTCCATCCCCAAATGGCTGAATGCGACGACAAACCTAGGTTTACAGATAAGGAGTGCATTAGGGCTTTTTCGACTTTTTGAGAACTACTTTCTTCCAGCTGATCTCGCTTCTATTAAAGGAATCTTTAGTTGATCGGCCAATGTAGATGGGGTGAAGGTCATATTTTGATGAGAGTGTTAAAAGCTCTTCTAATGTTACGGTATATATCATTCGATTTTTATCTTGATTGCCGATTCTTAACGTGATGGCTAAGTGGCCATCGTCATCTAAAAGCTCTGAAATTCTTTTAATTGAACTGTCGCGTTGCTGGGGATGGATGTGCATCCAGACGGCGCTGAGAAGTATAAAACTAAAGGACGTGTTCCCTAAGGATAGCAACTGAGGGAGTGCATCCCTTTTCCATATAATCCTTTTTTCTACATCGCGCGCTTCAGCCAGGCGCAACATCTCTGTACTTGGGTCAACCGCTGTGACAGTATAACCACGTTTAGCTAAAGCTCTGGCATCTCTTCCTGAGCCGCAGCCAATGTCGAGAACTCGTACTGCTGCTTGTTTTGGCAGGAACTTTATAAAGGGCCTGTGAACGCTGGAAAAATAGATTTTATTGTAAGTCTGGAAGAAATGATCACTGTGCTGGTCGTAAATGCTCCATGGCTTACTTAGATGGTTGCTCATTTTTTATGATTTTCAATTTTTTCAGGGTGTAAGTAATTGTTGGTAGTGCCTGAGCTTTGGGGTTTGGTAGTCGTTGTTGGTGAATATACAGCTGCTAGCAGGCTGAGGATGGATGCGGCAAGGAGGAGAAATGTCCAACACCAGACAACTATGTTTTTTCCGTGTTTTCGTTTGATTTTGTTGAAGTTGTTCTGAAGGGTTATTTGTATATCGATAATTGTACGAAGGCGACAAATAATCATAATCGTCACTAAGTTGACTGTCGCAGCAAACAAGAGGGCTAACGATCTGGCTCTTTCGTCAGGGATGGATAGAGCCCCATACCAAATCCCTCCCGTAATAGCTATTACCATGCCCGGTACTTGCCAAAGCTGCTGATTGAGGCTCGTAGATGTTGGCCTGCCTCCAGAAAAGTCAGTTCCTGCTTTCTAAACTGCCATTTCTGCTTTTCCAGCGTGATGGCATTCTGGTGCTTGATAGCTTCTAGCTCGGCTTCGTTGGTCATCGTCTTCGGCCACCGTTTTCCCTCGCATGGAGTCTAACTGGAACCGATGGGTGGAGGGTACAGATGACTGGTCGGGCGCGGTAGCTGGCCCTATGCAGTGGCTTTCAGCCACAATGCGCCGCCCATCGCACAGACCTTGCTTGTACGTGTGAAACCAGACATCTGTATGTCTTGAAATACACAAACATGCTAAGGTTTCGGCCTATGGTCAGCGCCTTCTCCTATACCTTTCCGGCAATCCGCGGCGTGCAGGCGGGACGAGAATTCTACGTCTCGATGTGCCCCCTACGGCTGCTGGCGAAGCTGTTCGTGTTCGACAACGAAGAGCTCATGCCCGAGCTGCGTGCCCAGCGCTCGATCAACAAGTCTCGTGTGCCAGAGATCGCCCGTTACATTATGGCGAACCCGGACAGCTACACCTTCTCCGCCATCACGGCATCCATCGACGGCAAGGTAGCTTTCGAGCCGGTTGGAACGAGCGATACCAACAGCTTTCGTATGGGCACCCTCAAGGTCGACCTGGATGCCAGGTTCATCGTCAACGACGGTCAGCACAGACGGGCTGCCATCGAACAGGCGCTGGAGGCCAAGCCTGAGCTGGGTGACGAAACCATCGCGGTGGTGTTCTTCCATGATCGCGGCTTGCAGCGTTGCCAGCAGATGTTCGCCGACCTCAACCGGCATGCGGTCAAACCGTCTCCCTCGCTGGGGGTTCTGTATGACCACCGTAGCGCGGCTGCGAATGTCGCCAAGCACCTGGGGCTGACATCCAGAGTGTTCCGCAACCTGATCGAGGCCGAGCGTTCCTCTCTTTCAGCCCGGTCACGCAAGCTGTTCACATTGAGCGCTTTGCATTTCGCCATCCTGGAGATGCTGAGCGAGAAAGAGCTGGAAGATTTCACCAGCGCTTCCCAAAAGTGCCTGGACTACTGGGAAGCCGTTGGCGAGCTGATCCCCGAGTGGGTACATGTGCGCAACGGCAAGATGACGGCGGGGGAGGTTCGACAAGATTTCATCCACTCCCATGCAATCGTCCTCCAGGCGCTTGGGCGTGTTGGCAAGTACGTCTACCTGAACGGTCAGTCCGACCTGAAGCAGGCGCTGAACAAGCTCAGCGATATCGATTGGTCGCGCAAGAACATCGGTACCTGGGAAGGCAGGGCGATGACCGGCGGGCGCATGACTAAGAACAGCCAGAACGTCACCCTCACCTGCAACCAAATCAAGTGCTCCCTGGGTCTGCCCCTGACCCAGGAAGAACAGGAAATTGAAAATGCCTTTCTCGCTGCCCAGCGGGAAAGATCTTGAGTTTTAAGCGGAAGCCCACATGAGCACTCCAGCCGAGGCCATCATCGAAGAAATCCAGTCGCTGTACTGTTCCGACTCCCTACCGTGGATCGTCGGTTACAGCGGTGGCAAGGACTCGACAGCCTCTTTGCAACTGATCTGGAAAGCGGTAGCGGCCTTGCCGGCCGAGCAGCGCACCAAGGATATCCATGTCATCAGCACCGACACGCTGGTGGAAAACCCGGTGATTGCCGCCTGGGTGGTCAGCTCGCTGCGCACCATGGAATACGAGGCCCAACGCCAAGGCCTGCCGATCCGTCCGCATCGCTTGACGCCCGATCTGGAAAGCCGTTTCTGGGTGAATCTGATCGGCAAGGGCTACCCGACTCCGCGTAACCGTTTTCGCTGGTGCACGGATCGCCTGAAGATCAGTGCTTCCGAGAAATTCATCCAGGAGCTTTCCGAAGCCAACAACGAAGCGATTCTGGTGCTTGGCCAGCGCCGTGGAGAGAGCGCGGCGCGTGACAAGGTGATGGACGCCTACAGCGGCAGCTCCCGTGATCGCTTGAGCCGCAATGCCAACCCTAAGTTATCGCGGGTCTGGGTTTATCTGCCGATTGAAACCTGGACCAGTGATGACGTGTGGATGTACGTCCTCACCGAGCCGAACCCGTGGGGTGTCGATAACCAGGACCTCTTCGATATCTACAAGGGCGCGACGCCCGATGCCGAGTGCCCGGTGGTGGTCGACAAATCCACGCCTAGCTGTGGCGATAGTCGCTTTGGCTGCTATGTCTGCACCATGGTGTCGCAGGACAAGTCCATGGCCGCGATGATTCAGAACGACGAGCAAAAGTCGTGGATGCAGCCGATTCTGGATTTCCGCAACACCTACCTGACTATCAAGGACTGGGACAAGCGCGACTTCCAGCGCATGAATGGCCGGATCAAGGTCATGAACGAGCGTGATGAGCTGATTCACGGCCCTTACCTTCAGGAATATCGCGCCACCTTGCTGGAAGAGCTGCTGCGTACCCAGAAAACCGTGCGTGACGCAAAAGTGCCAGGGCATGATCAGATCGAGCTGATCCCGCTCGATGAGATGGACGCCATTCGCCGTATTTGGGTCGAGGAAAAGGGGGAAATCGAAGACTTGGTGCCACAGATTTATGAGCGCGTTTTCGGTGAGCCGTATCCAGGTAAACAGCTGGAACAACACCCGCTTGAAAATGAAGACCTCGACCTGTTGAGAGAAATAGCCGCCGGACTCGATCCAGAAGCGGCTGACCGCCTGTACCGGCTCACCCGCAATTTGCTGGCCGTGCAGTTCCAGTCCATGCAGTCGCAGAAGCGTTCGCTGCACCTGGATCGACTTGATGCCGTACTCAAGGCCAATGCCTTTCGCACCGAAGAGGAAGCCTTGGCGTTCGCGCTCAGCCACCGCGATCAGATAGCGCGTGATGAGGCGAGCCAAGAGGAAGAGATTGGCGAAGACAAAGAGCTGGAGCTGATCCCGCTGGTCGAAGAAGAAGTTGAAGAATAAGCATGGCCAAACTCACGATTAATCACATCTCCATTGAGAACCTAGGGCCATTCCGCGAACCGCAAAGCTTCGATTTCAGCGTTGCGGAAAAGCGCCCGGTCATTCTTATCAAGGCCCTTAACGGCAGCGGCAAAACAACTTTGTTGACTGCGTTGCAAATTGGCCTGTATGGCTACAAAGCCGTGAACATTGCACGGCGTTCCGAGTACGAACAACTCATTGCCGGTTTGCAGCGTCAGGATGCAACGGGCAATTCGCGTATCGAAATTATCCTTACCATCGAGCGCGGCGATGAACGCCAGGTGCTGACGATCCGCCGCGAGTGGATCGTCAAGGGCGCGTCGTTCCGTGAGGTGTTCCGCGTATACCAGCAGAGCCGTGAAGATATCGCGCTGGCAGAAGAGTGGGATGACTTCATCAACGGCATTCTGCCGGTCGAGCTGGTTCATCTGTTCCTGTTCGACGGCGAGAAGATCGAGGCGCTGGCCAATCCAGAGCGTTTGCCGCAATTGCTGCGTCGCGCTACGGAAGTCTTTCTGGGGCTTGGCGGCATCGATGCGCTGGCTACTGATCTCAAGGCAGTCGAGAGGCGCGCTGGTGGCAAGAAGTCGATATCGGGCGACATTAACGAAGTGCAAGCGCAGCTTGAACAGCACCAGACGCAACTGGATGCCATCAACGAGCGTATTGCTCTGCTGACGCAACAGCAGGGCGCAGCCCGAACCGATCTGGACAATGCCCAACGTGCCTTGCAGACCTTCTCGGTCGAAGCGCAACGTAGCGGTCTGCACGCCTATCAGCAGGCCGCAGAGCTCAAGGCACGACTGAAACTGTGCCAGGAGCGCTACGCCACAGCGAAGAGCGAGCGAGTGGCCGCACTCGAAGACCCCATATTGCCGCTGGCCTGGTTGGGGCCGCTATGGGACAACTACAAGGCCCAGTGGCAACAGGATAAACAGGCGCAGCATGCGGCCTTGCTAAGCGATGAGTTCAGCAAGCGCGATCAGCGCGTGTTGGCCTTGCTCGAAACTCAAGCGCCACAAGCCAGGCAGGCAGTGGCCGCGTTGCTTGCCCAGGATCTGCAAGCTCTGGAGGTAGCTAAGCAACATGAGCCGCTGCTGCTACCGGGCGGTGACCCTGCCGAGATAGAGCCGCGCCTGCAACAGGCCAAGGCCCGACTCAAACAGACGCAGCTGGCTGTCGAACAGGCTCAGCACGAGGTCGACAAGGCTCAGAAAGCGGTTGATCAGATTCCAGAGAAAGGGCAGCTAGCCGACGTGTTTTCGCGGATGGAGGCCTATACCCAGGCGGTATCCAGCGCAGAGCTGCAATTGAAAGAGTTGGCGCGTGGCCTGGAAGAGGCCCACACAAGCCAGAAGCATGTCGAAAGTCGTCTGAATGCTGCTCGGCAAAAACTGCGTACCGAGTCACGTGAAAGCGAGTTCCAGCTCAAGGCCTTTGAAGCCGCAGAGCGCGCCAAGAAGGCGCTGGTCGTATTCCGTGAGCGGCTGTTGGCCTCGAAGGCGCAATGGCTGTCGGAGATGATCTCCGCCGAGTTCAAGCAACTGCTGCGTAAGCGCAACCTGATTTCTCGTGTACTGATTGAGCCGCAAACCTACGCCGTATCTATTGAGGATGTAAACGGGCATAGCCTGGCCATGGAGCGCCTGTCTGCCGGTGAGCGGCAGATCCTGGCTATCGCCGTGCTCAGTGCATTGATCCGTGAGCGCAAAGGGCGCTTCCCCGTGGTGGTGGACACGCCATTGGCTCGTCTGGATCGCGCACACCGTGAGGCATTGATCCATAATTTCTTCGCCAAGGTATCGCACCAAGTGCTGGTGCTTTCCACTGACGAAGAAGTGGAAGGCAGCGTGCATACTGCTCTAGAACAGCATATGAGCCGCGAATATGCACTTACTTTTGACGACGAGCGCCGCCACAGCATCGCAAGCGTAAAAGCCCATCAGCTCCAGCTAGAAGCCGCATTATGATCGACCGAATTCGCCTGACGCTGCCGCCAAGATTCAGCTCTCCACTCTCAAGCGCAAGACGGGGATCGAACATTACAACTCGATATGTCGGCATGCGCTTTGTATTTCGCTTGCCAATCCGTCTACTCCACCAGAGGAAGACTTTAACTTTGCTAATGGTATTGAGATAGATTGGCGTACCTTCACAGGCGGGAATGAAGAGTTTTATTTGAATCTACTCCTGCTCCGTACTCGGCAGGATGAGCTGAGCACTAAAATTGACGATGTTAGGCAGGTGTGCGCGCGCCATTTGCATAGGGGGTTGTCCTATCTTGCTGGCAAGGAGGATAGCTTTATGGTTGAGGCTTTTCTTGAATTACCCAGCTAAAAGTCTGTTTCTCCTGGATTGCCTGAATTAAGACTTTGAGTAGAAGAATTATAGATATTTTGAATTCCAAGGTTGCGCCCAGTCATTGATCGGCTTGATTTAATTTTAACTGGATGGAATTGGTTTAGAAGGTTTTAAATTTGCCTAAGGTTGATGAGGAGTTTTTGGCAGGGATCTAATATGTCAGGCATATGGATATCTATGCCTTCTAGATATGTTTTAAATGAGGCGCTCCATTCTGGGCCGCCTAATTTTAAGAGTCGTGCTCGAGTGTTTTTGAATAACTGCATGGCGTTGTCTTCAAATAAATTGCTCATATAGTGAGTTTGCATAAGAAGATTGCGCCATTGATTTAATTCATCGAATGTTGATGAATATTTAGGGAGGTCGCTTATTGTATTTTTTAGGCAGCTTAAGGAATGCATTAGAGTTACAGTGTTTTTTCCTTGAGGCTCATATCCGCTTGTATATTTTCCGCCGTATTGCGCAACAGTTATTATGTTGTTTCTCACGCAGATTGAAAATAGCATCAAGTCTGCAGCTCTGTGTATAAGCAAAATAGCATGAGCTGCGTTTCCGTCAATAATCTGGCGCTCTGCTATTGCTGTTACGTATGCAGAACTTTCCAGTATTGACTTAGAAACATTGTCTGGCGTTGGCGGAGTAGCATGTAGTCTGCTTAGGCGAGAAATAAATCTATCAATCCATTGCTGTATTTTTAGTAGGCCGGGTGGAGTTTCTTCAAACTCGGTTTTGAGCTTCTTCTTGGTCTCGTTTAGCTTTCTTATAATAAAGGGCTCTCTGATCCACCAGCTCTTAAAGTCACTATTATTATTGCCGTGTGCATATGGGGAGTTTGAATCAAGGGTTTTTAAGCACTCGCAACAGAACTCCTCGATAAATTTTATCGTCCGGACAAAGTCGCGTGGTACAACCTTGGGGTTTAAATCAGCGATGTTTTGCAAAATTCTTTCGCAGCTACGGTGAATAAGGTTTGAGTCAAGCCGCTTTAGACCTACTAACAATTCAGTACAGCTAGGAAGTATTGCTGTTGCTAGTTGGTTTCTTGGGTTTGCTAAATGCGGATAGGGGGTCTCGTGGCTAAGCGTACATGATAGAACTAAGTCAGAAAATTCAAGATGTTCTTCCGCATTTCCACGCACTGAAAAAGCTTGTGGGTACCAGTCCATATTCTGAAGATTAGTTATTAGCTTTTCTTCATTTCCTTCAAGGCAGTAGACGGGAAAGAAATCCCTGTCTAGCTGCTCGCCATCTGTCCAAGGTCTAAGAGTTATCGGTGCCATTAAGTAACTCCTCGGTTTTTACACCGAGCTGATCTGAAAGTTCTGTGATTGCGTCAAAATGCCTCGCTTCCGCTTTTTTGTTTATTTGGGCATTGAATTCTTTCTTTGTTTGTTTCTTTTAATATTCTCAGTTGATTTGCTTTGTCTTCTGGGAAAAAGTCATCCAGAGTTTGTTTTGTTTCTTTTTTAAGTTCATCTAGTAGTCGTGCACTGTAGGCTCCAGCATGCTTAATGCCCATTTCAATAAGTTTTTCGTCTAACTCGTTGGCCTGATGTTGATCTAGATGTTGGCTATCTTTCAAGCTCTTCACTAGTGCAGACCTAGATTGCTTGTGGAGTAGCGTAGAGCCTAGGATGTCTAGCCAGGCTTGCTTTGCCCAGATTGAGCCAAAATTAACGTTTTCGTTTCGCCATAGCATTCTACGTGTGTACTTTCGCTCGGATCCTAGAAATCTATCCTTGCTAACTAATGCAAGCTCTTCCAAGCTCAAGATAGCGGCCTCTGCGACGTCTGGTAATCTTATGTCGTAGGTTATTGCGACTGCCGCGATATTTAGAAAATGTCGGATCAGCGCTTGTTGAAAAACGGCGAGGAAATAAATCCTGTCCTTCTGATCATAAGCTATCCAGCTTTTAAAGTCAGAGTATGCGCTTTTTGTACTTTCCTCGAAGATTTCATCTTCTTTGTATATGTATGAGTCTAGGGTTTTCTTTAGGCCGATGAAGGAGCTGTTGTTTTCGTTAACCTTGTTATTTAGTTTTTCAAATGCACTATTTAAAGCTGTCTCCAGTTTTTGGTAAGGACTTGGCTTTCTGAATAGAATCTCTAAGGCTTTGACTAGGTAGGTATCGATCTGGTTTTTAAGAATGTCATCGATTTTAGTTTTTTGTGTTCTATCAAGCACTCCATCCCATGAAAATTCCGGATCTACTGCTTGGAACTCTTCACTTCTCTCATCAAGGAAAAGTAACTCTGACGCCAAGCCTTGTGAGAAAAGATGTTCGCTCAGTGCCCTTGCAACTATGGAAATAGTTGTTACTGAGAAGTCTCTGGTGCGAACTTCAACACGCTCATCCTCTCGAGTATTCCATTCTAGTAGATGTAAGCGATTCCACGATCCTGGAAAATTTATTGACTTAAATAGATCCGCAAGCCTCCTTGTAGCCATGGCTGAATAGCTGTCATCCTTCAGTAGTGCGATGAAATGACCGCTAACTCTCTTGGGTTCCGAGTTTATTCTAACGAATAGCTCCCTAAAATCTTGAGTCATTAATTCATTGCTGCCATCTCGTTTGACTGCATCTGGTGGCCATACGATACAGATTGGAATTTCAATGTCGCTAAGTATAGGCTTTTGGTCTTCGTTTTTTTGAATTAAACGAATGGCTTCAAGACGATGCTGGCCATCAAGAACCACAAGCTTTGCGCGCCTGGGGTTGATGCGTAGCATTGCCGCAAAGTCGTAGTAGTGCTTTTCCACGCCGTTCCAGAGAATTTTTCGCTCTGAGCTATCTTCGTCTGCTTCGGGAAGGTCAAGCTGGAATCCGTCGTGATCCCATGTCCCTCTAAGGGTTTCGCCTATCTCTTCATCAGTATGAAAGAGTTCTTCATAGGTCAGGTACTGCTTTTGAATATTGCCTTCGTTGTCCAGAAGTACAAGGGAGGCTAATAAAGGAGGGAAGAAGATAACCCTGTCTTTACCTTGGCTGAGGTACTTATTGGCGATGTTTCTTACGCGGCTATAGTCAATGTCACGCTGAATTAGTTCTTCAAAATCAGTTTTGTCAGTCTTGAAAAGTTCAGAAGCGGTACTTAAAAGTGAGGTCTCTGAAGAGGGTATGCTAGTGGTCAAATAATAGAGGCTATAGCTATGTTCTGTTTTAAAACGGCCAAAAGAGCCTCTTATTTCTTTTGAGAATTTAACTATTTTTTTGGTGCCTGGAACCTTTGCCATTATTTTTCCCGTTTCTGTAAAATAAAAGCCCCGCACTAGGCGGGGCTTTTTTATAAGAACCCCAACATCCATGGCAGGTATTGGGTGAATCTAGCGTGATTTCAAACTGGTATCAATCCCAACTCAAAGCCCCACCCGTCTGATACTCAATCACCCGCGTCTCGAAGAAGTTCTTCTCCTTCTTCAGGTCCATGATCTCGCTCATCCACGGGAACGGGTTGGTGGTGCCCGGATATTCCTCTTTCAAGCCGATCTGGGTCAGGCGGCGGTTGGCGATGAACTTGAGGTAGTCCTCCATCATCGCGGCGTTCATGCCGAGTACGCCACGGGGCATGGTGTCGCGGGCGTATTCGATTTCCAGCTGGGTGCCCTGGAGGATCATCTGGGTCGCTTCGTCCTTCATCTCGGCGTCCCACAGGTGCGGGTTCTCGATCTTGATCTGGTTGATCATGTCGATGCCGAAGTTCAGGTGCATGGACTCGTCACGCAGGATGTACTGGAACTGCTCGGCGGTGCCGGTCATCTTGTTGCGGCGGCCCATGGAGAGGATCTGGGTGAAGCCGCAGTAGAAGAAGATGCCTTCGAGTACGCAGTAGTAGGCGATGAGGTTGCGCAGGAACTGCTTGTCGGTCTCCGGGGTGCCGGTCTGGAAGGTCGGGTCGGAGATGGAACGGGTGTACTTGAGGCCCCAGCTGGCCTTTTTCGCGACGCTGGGGATCTCGTGGTACATGTTGAAGATCTCGCCTTCATCCATGCCCAGCGACTCGATGCAGTACTGGTAGGCGTGGGTGTGGATCGCCTCTTCGAAGGCCTGGCGCAGGATGTACTGGCGGCACTCGGGTTGGTGATCAGGCGATAGGTGGCCAGCACGAGGTTGTTGGCGACCAGGCTGTCGGCGGTGGAGAAGAAGCCGAGATTGCGCTTGACGATGCGGCGCTCGTCTTCGCTGAGGCCGTCCTTGCTCTTCCACAGGGCAATGTCGGCGTTCATGTTCACTTCCTGCGGCATCCAGTGGTTGGCGCAACCATCCAGATACTTCTGCCAGGCCCAGTCGTACTTGAAGGGGACGAGCTGGTTGAGGTCGGCGCGGGCGTTGATCATGCGCTTCTCGTCGACGCGCACGCGGGCGGCTTCGCCTTCCAGTTCGTTGAGGCCTTCGCGCACGTCCAGTTCGTCCAGCGCACGCTTGGCGCGGGCGATGGCGTCGGAGTCGTCAGCGGCAACGGCGCGGGCTTCTTCCACGGAGCCGGCGGCTTCGTTGTCCAGCTTGGCGGCGGTCTGGCTCGCCGGCTGCGCGGCTGCGGTGGCCGGCGCGGCGGTGGTGGTTTCTTCTTCGTCGAATTCGTCCCAGCTCAGCATGTGCGGTTGCTCCTGATTGGGGACCGGGCATGGCCGGTCGGATGTATGGGTGGCTTTTGGTTGTGCACGCAAAAGCGCGGAAATTGTTGGTCGCGGTCGACCATGAGTGGGTCGCATCGGTGGATGCGGAAAGCGGCATCCACCCTACGAAACAGGCCACTCGGTGCGAGCGTGCAGCTGAGCGAGTGGCTGCAAGGCGCCCGGCAGGAGGAGCCCCTGAGCGTACTGATGTACGCAATGGGGGCCGACTCGCCGGGCAACGTCGCAGCCGCCGTTCAGATGCGCGCGACTTTCTTACTGACAGGCTTCGCAGTCGGGGTTATCGATGGAACAGGCCTGCGGTACCGGTGCCGGCTTCGGTTCAGCACTCAGGCTTTCGTCGATCACCGAACTCACGGCATTCAGCTTGCCGGTGTTGATGGTGGACTTCTCGGTGCTGGTCGCGGCCAGGGCACGGAGGTAGTAGGTGGTCTTCAGACCGCGGAACCACGCCATGCGGTAGGTCACGTCGAGTTTCTTGCCCGAGGCGCCGGCGATGTAGAGGTTCAGCGACTGGGCCTGGTCGATCCACTTCTGGCGGCGGCTGGCGGCCTCGACGATCCACTTGGTTTCCACTTCGAAGGCGGTGGCGTACAGGTCCTTCAGGTCCTGCGGGATGCGTTCGATCTGCTGCACGGAGCCGTCGTAGTACTTGAGGTCGTTGACCATCACCGGGTCCCACAGGCCGCGGGCCTTGAGGTCGTGGACCAGGTAGGGGTTGATCACGGTGAACTCGCCGGACAGGTTCGATTTGACGTACAGGTTCTGGTACGTCGGCTCGATGGACTGCGACACGCCAACGATGTTGGAGATGGTCGCGGTCGGCGCGATGGCCATGATGTTGGAGTTGCGGATGCCTTTCTTCACGCGCTCGCGGATCGGCGCCCAGTCCAGCGATTCGGACAGGTCGACGTCGATGTATTTCTGGCCACGGGCTCGATGAGGATCTGCTGGGAATCCAGCGGCAGGATGCCCTTGGACCACAGCGAGCCTTCGAAGCTGGAGTAGGCGCCGCGCTCGTCGGCCAGGTCACAGGAGGCCTGGATGGCGTAGTAGCTGATGGCTTCCATGGACTTGTCGGCGAAGTCGATGGCGGCATCGGAGCCGTAGGCGATGTGCTGCAGGTACAGGGCGTCCTGGAAGCCCATGATGCCCAGGCCCACCGGACGGTGCTTGAAGTTGGCGTTCTGCGCCTGCGGCACGCTGTAGTAGTTGATGTCGATGACGTTGTCGAGCATGCGCACGGCGGTGCGCACGGTGCGCTCCAGCTTGGCCGCGTCCAGCTTGCCGTCGGTGATGTGGTTGACCAGGTTGATCGAGCCCAGGTTGCAGACGGCGATCTCGTCCTTGTTGGTGTTCAGGGTGATCTCGGTGCACAGGTTGGAGCTGTGCACCACGCCCACGTGCTGCTGCGGGCTGCGCAGGTTGCACGGGTCCTTGAAGGTCAGCCACGGGTGGCCTGTCTCGAACAGCATCGAGAGCATCTTGCGCCACAGGTCCTTGGCCGGCAGGGTCTTGAACAGCTTGATCTTGCCGTACTTGGTCAGCTCCTCGTAGTACTCGTAACGCTCCTCGAAGGCGCGGCCGGTGAGGTCGTGCAGGTCGGGTACGTCGGACGGGGAGAACAGGGTCCAGGGGCCGTCATCGAACACGCGCTTCATGAACAGGTCCGGAATCCAGTTCGCGGTGTTCATGTCGTGGGTGCGGCGACGGTCGTCACCGGTGTTCTTGCGCAGCTCGAGGAATTCCTCGATGTCCAGGTGCCAGGTTTCCAGGTACGCGCAGACCGCGCCCTTGCGCTTGCCGCCCTGGTTGACCGCCACGGCGGTGTCGTTGACCACTTTCAGGAACGGCACGACGCCCTGGCTCTTGCCGTTGGTGCCCTTGATGTAGGCGCCCAGCGCGCGCACCGGGTCCAGTCGTTGCCCAGGCCGCCGGCGAATTTGGACAGCAGGGCGTTGTCGCGGATGGAGTCGTAGATGCCGCCCAGGTCGTCCGGCACGGTGGTCAGGTAGCACGAGGACAGCTGCGGACGCAGGGTGCCGGCGTTGAACAGGGTCGGCGTCGAGGCCATGTAGTCGAAGGACGACAACAGGTTGTAGAACTCGATGGCGCGCACTTCCTTCTGCTCTTCCTCGATGGCCAGGCCCATGGCCACGCGCATGAAGAAGATCTGCGGCAGTTCGAAGCGGATGTCGTTCTTGTGGATGAAGTAGCGGTCGTAGAGGGTCTGCAGGCCGAGGTAGGTGAACTGCTGGTCGCGCTCGTGATCGAGCGCCGCGCCCAGCTTGGCCAGGTCATAGTCCTTCAGCTTGGCATCGAGCAGCTCGAACTCGACGCCTTTCTCGATATAGGCCGGCAGGGCGCGGGCGTAGAGGTCGGCCATCTCGTGATGGGTGGCGCTTTCGGCGACCCCGAGGAAGCCCAGCGCTTCGGCACGCAGGGTATCCATCAGCAGGCGCGCGGTGACCTGGCTGTAGTTCGGCTCGCGCTCGACCAGGGTACGGGCAGTCATTACCAGCGCGGTGTTGACGTCCTTCTCGGCCACGCCGTCGTAGAGGTTCTTCAGGGTCTCGCGTTCGATCAGCGCGCCGTCGACCTCGGCCAGGCCTTCGCAGGCTTCGCGGATGATGGTCTGCAGGCGGCCCATGTCCAGCGGTTGCTGGCTGCCGTCGGCGCGGGTAACGCGGATGCTCGGGTGCGGCTGGGCGATCTCGCCGGCAACGCTGGCGCTCTTGCGCTCCTGGGCGCGGGCTTCGCGGTAGATCACGTAGTCGCGGGCGACCTTCTGCTCGCCGGCGCGCATCAGCGCCAGTTCGACCTGGTCCTGGATCTCTTCGATGTGGATGGTGCCGCCGGAGGGCATGCGGCGCTTGAAGGTGGCGGTGACCTGCTCGGTCAGGCGCGCGACGGTGTCGTGGATGCGCGAGGACACGGCGGCGTTGCCGCCTTCCACCGCGAGAAAGGCCTTGGTGATGGCAACGGTGATCTTGTCGTCGGTGTAGGGCACGACGGTACCGTTGCGCTTGATCACGCGCAGCTGGCCCGGGGCGGTGGCCGCCAGATCCGGGGTATCGGCTGAAAGCGGGTTCTCGCGAGTGGATTGGTTCTGCATGGGGGCTCCGGATTCTCTCTGGTCGCGGTATTCGTTCTGTGCCGGGCTCGGGTGAGCCCGGGCATTCCTTACTACATGACTGCATGAAGCATGCCCCGGCGGGCCGGCGCATGCGGTGTCGCAAAAAAGGGATGACCCGACCTTCCCAGGTGGAGTCGACGTCCCGGAAGAATAGTCAGGCTGGATGAACTGTCAACACAATATGTTGTGTTTCTAGTCGATTCCTAGCACAGCTGCTTGGTCCGGGATTGGAGTCGCTGGCCAGCCGTCAGGGCGCTGCATTCAGGCTTGACGGGAGGCGGATAAAGGTTGTTTCAGGTAGCGGAGAGAGGGGCTGCACGCTCGGCCTCTGGTGCTTCCGTGATTGTGTCGCAGTGCGCCTTCCACCCCAACATCTAGGGGGTAGGAAGCGAAGGGGCGACAAGATAATGCTGGCCCGGCGCCAATGCAAGGCGCATTGCCGGGATAAGCTGTGGATAACATGTGTGTGTTTTGTGGGTGAAATGCGCCACTGCCGGTACAGCCCGCATGGTATCGGCGCTTGCCCGGAAACCGACGAAATACGCATCGTTGAGGCATCTTCTTCCGTGGCGGCGCGACACTATATGTTGTGTTTGTTTCAGTACGGTTTTTCGGCCTCGCCTGGCATCCGGCCTTGGGTACAATGGCCGCCGTTCAGCGGGTGCCTGATGGATCACGGGAGGGCGGGGGATGGAACAAGAAGCGTGGCGGATTCTCATCGTCGAGGATGATCGGCGGCTGGCCGAGTTGACCCAGGAATACCTGCTGGCGAACGGCGGTTTCGAGGTCGCCATCGAGGCCGATGGCGCCCGCGCCGCCGAGCGCATCATCGAGGAGCGCCCGGACCTGGTGGTGCTCGACCTGATGTTGCCCGGCGAGGATGGCCTGTCGATCTGCCGCCGGGTGCGCGACCGCTACGACGGGCCGATCCTCATGCTCACCGCCCGCGCCGACGACCTGGATCAGGTGCTGGGACTGGAAACCGGCGCCGACGACTATGTCTGCAAGCCGGTGCGGCCGCGCCTGTTGCTGGCCCGCATCCGCGCCCTGTTGCGCCGCCGCGAGGGCCTCGAGGTGCCTCCCGCGGCCGTCAAGCGCCTGCAGTTCGGCCCGTTGGTGGTCGACAGTGCCCTGCGCGAAGCCTGGCTGCGCGAGCAGCCGATCGAGCTGACCGGCGCGGAGTTCGATCTGCTCTGGCTGCTGACCTCCAATGCCGGGCGCATCCTCTCGCGCGAGGAAATCTTCGCCCAGTTGCGCGGCATCGAGTACGACGGCCAGGATCGCTCCATCGATGTGCGCATTTCGCGCATCCGGCCGAAGATCGGCGACGATCCGGAGCATCCGCGGCTGATCAAGACGGTGCGCGGCAAGGGCTATCTGTTCGTTCCCGAGGCGGCCGAAGCGCTGCGATGAACTCCATTTTCCTGCGCATCTATGGCGGTGTGCTGGCGGTGCTGGTGCTGGTGGCGCTGCTCGGCACCGGCGGCCTGCAGTTGCTCAACGAGGTGCGCGCGGACGCGCATCGCGAGCGCCTGGCCGGCGGCACCTTCCGTCTGATGGCGCACAACATGAGCAGCATGACGCCCATCGAGCGGCGCCAGGCGGCGAACCTCTGGGGGCGGTTGCTGGGGATTCCGCTGCGGGTGCGCACGCTGGACGATGTCAGCCTGGACAGCCGGCTGGAGGCACGCCTGCTGCGCGGGCAGGTGCTGGTCGAGCAGATTCGTCCGCGCAGCACCACGGTGTTCAGCCTGGTCAGTGCCCGGGATCGGCTGGTGCTTACCGGCGAGGTGGAGCAGGTCAGCGAGCAGCTGGCACGCGCCACCATCTACCTGCTGATCGACGAGCTGATCCGCTACCCCGAGGCCGAGCAGCCGCGGCGCCTGGCCACGCTGAAACAGGCGCGCGGTTTCGGTTTCGACCTGGAACTGGTGACGCGCGACAGCGCCAACCTGGACGACGATCAGCGCCGCCGTCTCGACGAGGGCGACACGGTGATGGCGCTGGACCGGGGGGGCGAAGCCGTTCGCGTATTCGCCGCGATCGCCGGAACCGGCTGGATCATGCAGCTGGGGCCGCTGTATCCGCTCAATCCCTACCCGCCGCAGTTGCTGCTGCTGATCGGCGTGCTCGGCCTGTCGCTGATCGGCCTGACGGTCTACCTGCTGGTGCGCCAGCTGGAGCAGCGGCTGAGCGAACTGGAGGGCGCAGCCACGCGCATTGCCGCCGGTAACCTGGAAACCCGCGTGCCGGATGCCGGCACCGACTCGGTCGGTCGGTTGGCGGCGGCGTTCAACGGCATGGCCAAGCACCTGCAACGTCTGCTGGCGGTGCAGCGTGAGATGGTCAGCGCGGTGGCCCACGAGTTGCGTACGCCGGTGGCGCGCCTGCGCTTCGGCCTGGAGATGAGTGCCGAGGCGGCAAGCGACGAGGCGCGCCGCAAGTACCTGGAAGGCATGGACGGCGATATCGACGACCTCGATGCGCTGGTCGACGAGATGCTGGTGTATTCCCGCCTCGAGCGTGGCTCGCCGACGCTGAAGTTCCAGCGGGTCGATCTGCGCGCGCTGGTGGATCAGGTGATCGGCGAGCTGGCGCCGCTGCGGCCGGATATCGACGTCGCGCGTGGCGACTGCGTCGCGGCCGCGGATGGCAGCTGCTGGGCCGAGGCGGAACCGCAGTATCTGCGCCGCGCCCTGAGCAACCTGATCAGCAACGCCATGCGCCATGCCGAGCACCGGGTACGGGTCGGCTTCGCCATCGAGGCGCAGCAGGTGCGGCTGGACGTGGACGACGACGGTCCCGGCGTGCCGGAGGAGGACTGGGAGAAGGTGTTCACGCCGTTCCTGCGCCTGGACGACAGCCGCACCCGCGCCTCGGGCGGGCATGGGCTCGGCCTGTCCATCGTGCGGCGCATCATCTACTGGCACGGCGGCCGCTCGCAACTGGCGCACAGCGGGCTGGGCGGCGCCCGTTTCAGCCTGGTCTGGCCGCGACGCCGGCCGGATTGAGCGAGGCGTCGGTGGTTGTGGTTGAGTTGGGCTTGGTGCTACGGGTTCGGATGGGTTTGGGTTGGCCCGGATATTGGCCTGCCTATTCGCTCGTTGGGCTTCGCAGGCTCACCCCAACCTACGCCCGGGTTTCGGCTCTGTAGGTTGGGTTGAGCGTAGCGAAGCCCAACGAGGGTGATGCCAGGCGATACGTTCGTGCGAGTTGGGCTTCGGCGCCGGGCGCCTCAACCCAACCTGCATGCCATTCAGTTCACCATGGGCGCGATGTCCGGAATGCGGCGCATGCAGCGGTCATCCCCCGGTGATCTGCGGCTTCAACGTATCTTCCCGTCCTGCAACTGCAGCTCCTCCTTGGCGAAGTCGTCCACGTCGATGACCGTGCGGCGCGCCTCTTCGGCGGTCTGCAGGCGCTGCGCTTCGGCTTCGTCGATGACCCCGGCGGCCAGCGCCACGGCGATCGGGTGGCCGTCGGCCTGCGGCATGATGGTGCCGGCCTTCAGCGCCTTGGCCAGTTTCTGCGCCGCGCCCTGACTGGCGGCCAGCACGTCGAAGGCGCGCTTCAAGGCGCCGAGCGGCTGTTGCGGGTCCTGCGGGCGGTACATGCCATCGAGGATGCGCTCCAGTGCCGGGTCGCCTTCCGGACGGCCGAGCAGGGCCGCCACTTGCGCATCCAGCTCATCGGACGGCCCCTTGTGGCGGGCGCCGAAGGGGAACACCAGCGCATGCAGCACGCAACCCAGGGCGCGATTGGGGAAATTGGCGAGCAGGTTCTTCAGCGCTTCTTCCGCTTTGGCCAGGCAATCCTCCAGGGCCCAGCGCAGTAGCGCTTCCTGTTCGGCGGGCTGGCCCAGGTCGTGGAACCGCTTGAGGGCCGCCGAGGCGAGATACAGCTGGCTGAGCACGTCGCCCAGCCGTGCCGACAGTCGCTCGCGGCGCTTGAGTTCGCCGCCCAGCAGCATCATCGAGAGGTCGGCGAGCATGGCGAAGGCCGCGGCGATGCGGTTCAGTGCGCGGAAGTAGGGGCGGGTGAGGGCGGTGCCCGGCACGCGGCCCATGAGACCGAAGCTCAGCCCCAGCAGCAGGGTGCTCGCGGTGTTGCCGACGGCGAAGCGATGTGCTGCATCAGCAGGCTGTCGAATTTCGCCACCGCCGCTTCGCGGTCGGGTTCGTGTACCACTTCCATTTCCCGCAGCACGAACGGATGGCAGCGGATCGCGCCCTGGCCGAAGATCATCAGGTTGCGCGAGAGGATGTTGGCGCCTTCGACGGTAATGGAGATCGGCGCCGATAGCCACAGGCGGCCGAGGTAGTTGTTCGGCCCGAGGATGATGCCCTTGCCGCCGTGGATATCCATGGCGTCGCTGACGCAGGCGCGGCCGCGCTCGGTGAGGTGGTACTTGAGAATGGCCGAGAGCACCGAGGGCTTCTCGCCGAGGTCGACCGCGTTGGCGGTGAGGATGCGCGCGGCGTCCATCAGCCAGGCGTTGCCCGCGATGCGCGCCAGCGGTTCCTGGATGCCCTCGAAGGCGGCCAGCGGCACGTTGAACTGTTCGCGGATCTGCGCGTAGCGGCCGCAGGTGTAGCTGCAGACCTTGGCGGCGCTGGTGCCGGTGGCCGGCAGCGAAATCGAGCGGCCGACCGACAGGCAGTTCATCAGCATCATCCAGCCTTTGCCGATCATCTCGCGCCCGCCGATGATCGCCTCCAGCGGCACGAAGACGTCCTTGCCCCAGTTCGGCCCGTTCATGAAGGCCGCGCCCAGTGGCAGGTGGCGACGGCCGATGGAAACGCCGGCGGTGTCGGTGGGGATCAGCGCCAGGCTGATGCCGAGTTCTTCCTCTTCGCCGAGCAGATGCTCGGGGTCGTAGGTCTTGAAGGCCACGCCGAGCAGGGTCGCGACCGGGCCGAGGGTGATGTAGCGCTTCTCCCAGTTCAGGCGCAGGCCGAGCACTTCTTCGCCTTGCCAGTGGCCCTTGCAGATCACCCCGCTGTCGTTCATCGCGCCGGCGTCGGAGCCGGCATAGGGACCGGTGAGGGCGAAGCAGGGGATGTCGGTGCCGTCGGCCAGGCGCGGCAGGTAATGGTTGCGCTGTTCGTCGGTGCCGTAGTGCAGCAGCAGTTCGGCCGGGCCGAGGGAGTTGGGCACCATCACGGTGCTGGCCAGGTCGCCGCTGCGGGTCGCCAGTTTCATCACGATCTGCGAATGGGCGTATGCGGAGAAGCCCTTGCCGCCGTATTTCCTGGGAATGATCAGGCGAAGAAGCCCTCGGCCTTGATGTAGTCCCAGGCGGCCGGCGGCAGGTCCAGGCGCTGGGCGATGTCCCATTCGCTGACCATGGCGCAGAGCGTTTCGGTCGGGCCGTCGAGAAAGGCCTGTTCCTCGTCGCTCAGGCGTGCCGGCGGGTAATCGAGCAGGGTGTCCCAGTGCGGCCGGCCGCTGAACAGTTCGCCGTCCCACCAGACGCTGCCGGCCTCGATGGCGTCGCGCTCGGTGGCGGAAATCGGCGGCAGCACTTTCTTGAACCAGTCGAACATCGGGCCGCTGAAGTATTTGCGGCGAAGGCCGTCGGCCAGCAGTGGTACGGCGACGGCGATCAGCACGAGCCAAAGCACGAGCATCAGCCAGCCGGGTGGTTCCTCGGCGGCGCTCATGAGGATCAGGTAGGTCGCGACGATCGCCAACGCCGGAATCGGCGAGACGCGCAGATGAGCGATCACCGCGATGCCGAGCAAAAGAACCAGCAGCCAGAGCAACGTCATTGGTTTTTTCCTTGTAGGGCCGAATGTCTTCCTTGTTCAGCATAGGCCCTGGCCGCCGGGGCGACGAAGCGGCCCATTGCCGCCATCATGCCGTCGGTTGGGCATCCTGCGGCGGCTGGGAGGGCGGCGCATCCTGAGTGGGCGCGGACTCCTCGCGGGGAAGCCCGGCCACGGTGACCTCCGGGAGCCTGCCGCCGATGAACTCGACGCTGCGGGTCGGGAAGGCGAACTGCACGCCCATGCCGCGGATGCCGTCCAGCAGGGCGAGGTTGATCTCCTGCTGGGTGTCCATGTAGCGGTTGTAGTCCGAGACCTGCATGATGTAGACGACCTCGAAGGTCAGCTGGCTGTCGTCGAAGCCGAGGAAATGCGCGCGGTCGAACTTGGCGATCTCGATGCCGTCGATGATCCGCTTCACCAGCGCCGCCACGTCCTTCACCTTCTCGCTCGGCGTGTTGTAGGTGATGCCGAACTTGAAGACGATCCGCCGGGTGTTCATGCGCTTGTAGTTGTGCACGATCTGCCGCAGCAGGTCGGCGTTGGAGATGACGATCTGCTCACCGCTGAGGGCGCGGATGCGGGTGGTCTTCAGGCCGATGTGCTCGATGGTGCCGGCGACCTCGCCGAAGACCACGAAGTCGCCGATCTCGAAGGGCTTGTCGACGCCAATGGACAGCGAGGCGAAGACGTCGCTGAGCAGCGTCTGCACCGCCAGGGCGATGGCGATACCGCCGACGCCGAGGCTGGCGACCATGGCGGTGATGTCCACGCCCAGGTTGGCCAGGATCGACAGCAGCATCATGGTCCAGACGACGATGCGGATCATGATGCCGATGATGGTGGTGGTGACCGGATTGCGTGCCTTGCCGTCGCGGGTCAGGCTTTCCATCCACAGGCGCACGCCGGTGTCCATCCACAGGGCGATCTGGAATGCCAGGGCGATGAACCAGCCATGGGACATCGTCGATTCCCAGCGCTCCGGCAACTCCACCGCCTTGAGAGCGATGAGCAGCGAGAAGGCCAGGATCAACAGGCGGCTGGTGCGCGCGAGCAGTTCGGCGGCGATGCCGAGAAATGGGGTCTTGGAACGCGAGGCGAGTGTGTTCAGGCGCCTGGTGACGATGCCCAGAATGGTGCGCAGGACCAGGTAGCTGACGAGGGTGATGCCCACCACGATCGCCATGTTGATCCAGAATGTTTCGTTGAGCAGGGCGTCCCAGTTCATCTAATCCTCCGGCAAGGGTGCGCGTGAGCGGCGAAGACCACGTTTTTCAGTGGTCCTCACCGCCCAGAAGTTCCCGAGACGAAGGAGGAGGGCGCCGGCCCGGCGCGTCGGGGTGGCCGGGCTGGTCAGTTCTGGCGCAGCGCCGAGTCGAGCTGTTCGTAGCCGCCGGCGTTGATGACCTGGCGATAACCAAGCTCCTGCAAGAGATCCTGTGCCGCCGAAGAGCGCCGGCCGCTGCGGCAATAAACCACCACCGGTGTGTCTTTGTCCGGTACCAGGCTGCCGATGCGTTGCGCCAGCTGTTCGGGGTCGATGCGGTTGGCGCCTGGCAGGGCCCCCGCCGCGAATTCTTCTGCGCTTCGCACGTCGATCAGCACGCTGCCGGGTTGCTGGAGCGCTTGCAGCGCCGCGTTCTGGTCGATGTCGCCTGCCATGGCGCCAAAGCTCGAGGCGAGCAGTGCGATGAGGACGGGCATGCGCATGAGGCTTTCCTCGCAGCGCCGCCGGGGTGCGGCGCTCAGCTGAATATACGGGACAGATTGGGCAGGATCAGGATCACCGCCGTGGCGATGACGATCAGTGTTGCCTGCCGCAACTTCTTCTGCTTGAACATGACATGGCCTTTTCTTCTTCTGTGCCGCGAATGATGGCGTGGCCGAAATGGTCGGGCGGCATGCTGGCTCAGTTCTTTTCAGCCCTGCTCCGGCGCGAGAGGCACCGGACGCTCGCCCATGGGCAATTGATCAAGCAAATTCCACACCAGCGCTGGCGTGGGGTATCGCAGCCGTAGGCTCATTTCGTTGTCTTCATTGGGTAGGCCCCTTGTGCGGAGAGCGAGATGAACAAGCACGAACTAGCGCTTTACCTGCTGCTTGCAGGCGTGTCGGCTGGTGCCCTGGCGCAGGAAGAGGAGATGACCCTGCAGCAGGAGCGAGACCGGATGGGCGCCGAGATGGAAGAGAATCGCCAGCAGATCGGCAGGGATATCAACCGTATCCGTGAGCCGAATGGGCCGCCGGCGGATGCCGAAGGGATCGATCGCGGTGGCGTGCCGAGCGATGCAGTTCCTCCGCGGCCCCGCGCACCGGGTACCGCCAACCCGCCGGCAGGTACGTCGCGACCGGGTGGCGATGACGTGCGGCAGCCGACCAGCGGTCCCGGCGCCGATCCGGTACCGGTCATGCCGGGTGGTGCCAATGGAAACGTCAGCCCCGGCAGCGGCGTTTCGCCGGGTGGAATCGGAACAGATGACGGTAACGGCGCCGCTGCGGGAAGCAGCAGTGGCGGTGCGGCGACTGGCGGCCCGATGGGCGGAGCAGCCGACCAGCCTTGATCGCAGGTCGCTCGGGTTGCGCCGCATTCGTGCGGTTGTCTTCGAGGCTCAGCCGCCGAGGAGGGCAAGGCTCGCCGGGTCCGGCCGGCCCTCGAAGAATGCCTGCAGCGCTTCGTCGAACGGTGCCGGCGGCGGTGCGACGCGGGCGAACAGCGTCAGGCAGGAATGGAATTTCAGATCGTCCGGCGTGCCGAGAATCCGCTGCGCGCTTTGCCCGCGATGTTCCAGCATGGCGCGGGTACAGGCTTCCAGGCGCGGGCCGAGCAAGGGGTGTTGCAGGTAGGCGAGCGCTTCGGCCTCGCCCGAAATGGCGTAGCGGCTTGCCATGGCACTGTGTCCGAGGCCGCTCAGCTGGGGAAATATGAACCACATCCAATGCGTACGCTTGTGGCCGTCGCGCAGCTCGCCCAGCGCCTGCTCGTACACCGGGCGTTGGGCGTCGACGAAACGCTGCAGGTCGTATCGATCATTCATGAGGGTAACCGGGTTCCGGGTATTCCCTTGAACGGCCAGTTTGCTCCGGGGGATCTGGCTGAACAATGAGGTGCCGACGTGCGGCCGTGTTAATTGTTCGGGATAACTGTCGCGCAGGTTTCTGGATCGAATTCAATACGCGCGATCAGTAACTAAGCCCGTACACTTTGAGGGTAATTCTGGCTTGGTTTTGCAATGCCGTGAGTTGAATGGGGCGGGCGTAATTGGCGATTCATTCAATAAGCGAACCGATGTCGAAGTAATACGTTATTGCCTGCTTTCGGTAAGG
This sequence comes from Pseudomonas sp. BAY1663, assembly GCF_000582595.1. Classification (NCBI taxonomy): domain Bacteria; kingdom Pseudomonadati; phylum Pseudomonadota; class Gammaproteobacteria; order Pseudomonadales; family Pseudomonadaceae; genus Pseudomonas; species Pseudomonas sp. BAY1663. The sequence continues at coordinate 31,012 of NZ_AZSV01000018.1, read as the reverse complement.
CGAATGGTAAGCTGGATTTCTTGCTCAGCGAGAGGATTTCTTATGACGGGCCAGAATCTTTTTGGCCGAGGCGACGATTTCCTTCAGCGTATCCAGGTCGTCGGTCTGGTAGGCGATATCGCAAAGGCTGTGCCGCAGCTCCTGGCCGCTGGGTTCCGAGGGCAGGGATGCCGGCGCTACGGTGACGAAGAAGGATTCCATCGAGCACTCCAGGGCACGGGCCATTTCCTCCAGCGCCTCGAGCCCCGGTGCATAGCTGCCGCGCTCGTAGCGGCTGATGGTCATGGGCTCGCACCCTAGAGCCTCGGCCAGGTCCGCCTGCGTCCATTCCTTGGCTAGTCGAAGCGACTTGATCCGCTTGCCGAGGGTTTTGGTGGCATTCTGACTCATAGGAAAGCCCCGAAAAATCAGATACTTGCATCTGACTCCCCTCCCCATGAAGGTCAAAATATGGCTACTATCCATGTTTTGACTAGCCATATCTAGTATAGTTCTGTCGACGCCGCCGCGTGAAATCAGCGTGGGCGGTGGTGAAGAAATGGCTTTCCCGCGCAGCATTTATCCGGCATGACGGCGATCGCTTTATTGCAATAGAGACACAGGGGCGAAGTTAAGGTATCGCCGATCGGAACTTCGCCGTGGCTGGATAAATGAACCTGTAGTTTTCCAAGGGAAGCAATAAGACACACACCGTATTTGCAATCAGATGGCCTGGGCAGACGGATCTAGCATGGGAGGTTATTTATGAAGTGCATCTCCGTATACGTGGAAAAACTAAAAGCCGGCTTCAGAAAGAACCAGCAAAGGGAACAACTGCAATTGCGGTATGAAGCCAAGCGAAATGCGGAACTGATAAAGATCGTGAAGGACGATGGAATCTTCGGGGCGCGCGAAGAGGAGCGGCAGGCCGCCTTGGCCATCCTGAAGAAACGCAAGGAAGCCGCGGGCGCCCAGAAGCCGCGCGGCTAGAGGCTCGGTCAGTGGGGCACGGCTTCGTCGTGCCCGTCCATGGCGGCCTGCTCGACGATCAGTCGTGCGAGCAGGCGGGCCGGTTCGCTCAGGTTTTGCCGGGCACGGTGCACCAGGCCTACGTCGCGGTGGAACGTATGTTCGCCGAGGTCGATGGCCCGCACCGAGCTCGGCCACCGCCTGCCGGAGGCGGTTTCCGGCACCAGGGCAACGCCCAGGCCATTGCCGACCAGTTTGACGATGGCCTCCAGTTCGTCCAGTTCGCTGACCTCTTCCAGGGTGAAGTGCACCTGCCGCAGGAAGCGGTCCACCTGGCGACCGCCGAAGGACGACCGGTCATAGCGGATGAAGGGCTGCGAGGCGAGCAGTTCGCGCCAGTCGTTCCCCGCCAGCGCCTCGGGAACGAGCAGCCGATAGGGCTCCCGCGTCAGGCTGGTCCATCGCAGGTCGCTCTGCAGCTCGAACGGCGGGCGGATGATTGCCGCGATATCGATCTCGCCGGCATCCACCAGGTTGAGCAGTTCCATCGACAGGCCGGGCAGCACCCGCGTCCGGCAGCCGGGGCTTTGCCGGTGGAACCGCGCCAGGGCATCGGGGAGCAGGGCGCGCTGGATGGAGGCGATCGCCCCGATGTTCACCCGCGCCATCTGCACATGCTCCGCACTCGCGGAGCCGAGATTGTCGTACAGGCGGACCAGTTCCTGCGCTTGCAGCAGGGTCTGCTGTCCCATCGGGTTCAGGTGTGCCTTGCGGCCCCGGCGTTCGAACAGTTCGAAGCCGAGCTGCGCCTCGAGCCTCTGCATCTGTGCGCTGACCGCAGCCTGGGTCAGGCCGATCCTGGCGCCCGCGGCGGCGAAGGTGCCTTCGCGCGCAACGGCGATGAGTGTCTTGAGTTCGCGGATCATCGATAGATTCTGTTTGTGTATCGAAGAAAAATATATTGATTTTTGTAGTGCTTGGCGAGCCGTAGGATGGTGGGCGGGCGAACCGGTCCGACCGATGCCTGCGTGTGCGCGACTACACCTCCAACCAATAACCTCGGAGCCTCGGATGAGCCTTTCTCCTTTCCACCTTGCGATTCCCGTCTACGATCTTCCGGCCGCGCGTGAATTCTACGGCGAGACCTTTGGCCTGGCGGAGGGACGCTCCAGCGACCAGTGGGTCGACTTCGATTTCTACGGCCATCAACTGGTCATCCACCAGCACCCCAGAACCGCTTCGCAGGAGCAGGCGCACAGCAACCCGGTGGACGGGCACGACGTGCCGGTACCGCACTTCGGTATCGTGTTGCCATGGGAGCAATGGGAGGCCCTGGCCCAGCGCCTGAAGGCCCTGGGCACTTCGTTCGTGATCGAGCCCTATGTTCGCTTCAAGGGCCAGGTTGGCGAGCAGGCCACCATGTTTCTCTTCGATCCCTGCGGCAATGCCCTGGAGTTCAAGGCCTTCAAGGATATCGGCCAGCTTTTTGCCAAGTAGCCGCACTGGGCGCGACAGGCGTGGTCGCGCGGGTGCCGGAAAAGCAAAAGCCCCTGGTTTCGCCGGGAAACCAGGGGCTTGCTTGAATCGAATCTGGCGGTGAGGAAGGGATTCGAACCCTTGATACGATTTCTCGTATACACACTTTCCAGGCGTGCTCCTTCAACCGCTCGGACACCTCACCGGATCGACGGAGGTTCAAGTCCGTCGAGGCGCGCTAATGTAATCGAACGGATTGCCTTTGGCAAAAACTTTTTTTAGCTTATTCATGTGCTTAAGAAAAACGCCCGTGGCAAGTGACAGGTTCCACGTTCCAGTGGATCGACATTGTCGCCCGTGCTGCTGCCTGGAGTAACGTGGGCGCCGAAGGACACGGAGCGCAACCTCACCCATGAGACGGATGGACAGCCCAGACAACGAAATGGATGCCGTACGGGTGCCCGGTCGCCGACGAGTGAATGTTGGCAACCTGGAGCTGGGCATGTTCATCTGCGAGCTCGATCGACCGTGGGCGGAAACGGGTTTCGCCTTCCAGGGTTTTCCACTGCTGCGCTTCGATGAGCTGCAGGCCGTGCGTGCCTGTTGCGATTACGTGTACATCGATGAAACCCGCTGGGTGCGCCTGTCGCAGCCGGCTCGCGGTTCGTGCGCCGGAGCCGTGCCGGCCGCCGAGCGTAGGCAACGGGCCCAGGGGGCGTTGTCGGCGGAAGTCGAGGAAGCGAAGGCGGCCTATCACGACGGCTCTCGCCTGATCGAACAGGTACTGGAGCAAGTGCAGCACGGGCGGGCGATCGATACGCGTGCCTGCCATGCGGCGGTCAGGCGCAATCTGCAGAGCCTGTTGCGTAATGAAAGTGCGATGCTCTGGCTGATCCGGCTGAAGCGCCAGGATCTCTACACCGGCTTGCACTGCCTGTCCGTGTCGATCATGGCGATGGGGTTCGGCAATCATCTGGGGCTGGCGGACGACGATCTGGAAGTGCTGGGCATGGCGGGCCTGTTGCACGATGTCGGCAAGATGCGCATCGATCCGCTGGTCCTCAACAAGCCCGGCAAGCTCACCGCCGAGGAGTTCGAGCTGATCAAGCGCCACCCGGAGTTCGGTTTCGATGCGTTGCGCTCGGGGCCGGGCATTCCGCAGGCGGCATTGCAGGCTGCCTACGGCCATCACGAGCGGCTCGATGGCACCGGCTACCCGCTTGGGCTGGTGGCCGAGCAGATTCCCTACATGACCCGCCTCATCACCATCGTCGATGCCTTCGATGCGATCACCAGCCATCGTGCCTATGACCGTGCCAGACCGGTGCAGGCGGCTTTCGACATCCTGCGCGACGCCAGCGGCCGGCAGTTCGATGAGGCGCTGGTCCGGGAGTTCATCCGCTGGCTCGGTGCGTTTCCGGTGGGCACGCTGGTGCAATTGCACACCGGCGAAGTCGCCGTGGTGGTGGAGAAACACGAGCACCTGCAACTGCGGCCACGCGTGGCGGTGCTGCGCGATGCGCACAAGCAGCGCTGTACACCGCGCTACCTGGACCTCGCGCGAGTCTGCACGGATAGCCTGGGCGTGCCCTACCGGATTTCCAGCGGACTGCCGGACGGGGCATATGGGCTGCACGTCGCCGATCCGGAACTGCAGGGCATACTGCATCCGCGGGCGCTGGCCGAGTTCGAGCTGGAAATCCAGTGACCTTCGAACGGCGGTGTGCGGGCTTGCGGTGACCGGCTGGTCAGTCATCGCGCTTTACCTGGGCCGGGGGGCTGGGTAACGTCTGCCCACTTCAATAACAAGGAATCTCGTCATGAGTGAGCTGGTCTCCTACCAATTCGAAGACGGCATCGCCACGCTGACGCTGTGCAATGGCAAGGTCAACGCGCTGTCTCCCGCGGTTTTCGAGGCGCTCAATGCCGCGCTGGATCGCGCCGAGCAGGACCGCGCGGTGGTGATCCTCACCGGGCAGCCGGGAATCCTTTCCGGTGGCTACGATCTCAAGGTCATGACCTCCGGCCCGCAAAACGCCATGGCGCTGGTCGCCACCGGCTCGATCTTCTCCCGCCGCATGCTGGCGCACCCGTTCCCGATCATCGTCGCCTGCCCGGGGCATGCCATCGCCAAGGGCGCCTTCCTGCTGCTGTCGGCCGACTACCGCATCGGCACCGAGGGGCCGTTCCATATCGGGCTCAACGAGGTGCAGATCGGTATGACCATGCACCACGCCGGCATCGAGCTGGCGCGTGATCGGCTGGGCAAGGCGACGTTCCAGCGTTCGGTGATCAATGGCGAGATGTTCGACCCGGCTGCGGCCGTGGACGCCGGCTTCCTCGACAAGCTGGTGCCGGCCGGCGAGCTGCTGGCGGTGGCCAAGGCGGCGGCCGAGCAACTGAAGAAGATCAACATGGTGGCGCACAGGAACACCAAGCTGAAAGTGCGCAAGGCACTGTTGGAGACGCTGGACCAGGCCATCGCGCTGGACCAGCAGCACTTCGGCTGATCCGTCCGGCCGGGCGCGCAAGAGAATTTCTCCACGAGTGCGCACGAGGGCCGGCCCTGCGTTTACACTGCGCGAGTGACGCCCCGCCGATGGCGGGGCGTTTTCATTTCCCATCAGTGTCGCATCGCAGGAGAGTCCCGATGTCCGCCCCGCATACCCCGGTAGAACGCGCCGATTTCGACCAGGTCATTGTTCCCACCTTCGCCCCCGCCGCCTTCGTGCCGGTGCGCGGCCTGGGTTCGCGAGTCTGGGATCAGAGCGGTCGAGAACTGGTGGACTTCGCCGGCGGCATCGCGGTCAATGCACTGGGCCATGCACATCCGGCGCTGGTGGCGGCGCTGACCGAGCAGGCCGGCAAGCTCTGGCACATCTCCAACATCTATACCAACGAGCCGGCGTTGCGCCTGGCCAAGAAGCTGGTGGCGGCGACCTTCGCCGACCGCGCGTTCTTCTGCAACTCCGGCGCCGAGGCCAACGAGGCGGCGTTCAAGCTGGCCCGTCGTTACGCCCATGATGTGTATGGCCCGCAGAAATTCGAGATCATCTCGGCACTCAACAGCTTCCATGGCCGCACCCTGTTCACCGTCACGGTGGGCGGGCAGTCGAAATATTCCGACGGCTTCGGGCCGAAGATCGAGGGCATCAGCCATGTGCCCTACAACGATCTCGAGGCGCTGAAGGCGGCGATTTCCGACAAGACCTGCGCCGTGGTGCTGGAGCCGATCCAGGGCGAGAGCGGCATCCTGCCGGGCGAGCAGGCCTACCTGGAAGGCGCGCGCCAGCTCTGCAACGAGCACAACGCGCTGCTGATCTTCGACGAGGTGCAGACCGGCATGGGCCGCACCGGCGAGCTGTTCGCCTACATGCACTACGGCGTGGAGCCGGACATCCTGACCAACGCCAAGAGCCTCGGCGGCGGCTTCCCCATCGGCGCGATGCTGACCACCAACGGGATCGCCGCGCACCTGAGCGTCGGTACCCACGGCACCACCTACGGCGGCAACCCGCTGGCCTGTGCCGTGGCCGAGACGGTGGTGGATATCGTCAACACGCCCGAGGTGCTGGAGGGCGTCAAGGCACGGCATGAGCGCTTCAAGACCCGGCTGCTGCAGATCGGCGAGCGCTACGGCGTGTTCAGCCAGATCCGCGGCCGTGGCCTGCTGATCGGCTGCGTGCTGACCGACGCCTGGAAGGGCAAGGCCGGCGCCTTCTGCGCCGCCGCCGAGAAGGAGGCGCTGATGGTGCTGCAGGCCGGTCCGGACGTGGTGCGCCTGGCGCCGAGCCTGGTGATCGACGAGGCCGATATCGATGAGGGCCTGGAGCGTTTCGAGCGCGCCATCGCCACCCTGGTCCAGGCCTGATCAATCCCTTGCGCGCGGCGTCGCTGGCGCCGTGCGCCCCATCAAGCGAGAGCATTCGAAATGAGCGATAGCCTGCAACTGGTTCTGGAAGATGTCGACGGAACCCAACTGGAAACCTCCTGCACCCGCTTTGCGGTGGTCTGGCAGGGCCGCGAGGTGTGGATTCAGCAGGTCGGCAACGGCCAGCTGATGATCGGCGTGGACGTCGAGGACGGCGACACCGAATACGCCAACCTGGTGCTGCGTCCGCTGGCGACCAACCTGGTCAGCCTGCAACTGGAGATGGAGCCGGTCGAGGCCGATGACGACGAGCACGTCCACGGCCCGGACTGCAACCACTGACGGCAAGCCGGCATGCTCGCCCTCGGCAAGCTGCTGGAGCTGACCCTCGCCGGGCGCGAGCCCTGTGAGAAAATCCAGCTCACCCCGCAGGGGGTGAAGCTGCGCTGGCTGGCCGAGGGCGCACTGCTGGTGTCGCCGCCGGCCAGCCAGGACCAGGGCCTCGACCTGCTACTCTCGGCAGGGGTTCACGGCAACGAGCTGATCCCCATCCATGTGCTGGACCACCTGATCCGGGCGATCGCCCGTGGCGAGGTGCAGCCGCATGCGCGCCTGTTGCTGGTCTTCGCCAACCCGGCGGCGATGCGGCGCACGGCGCGGCAGGTCGACCTGGATCTCAACCGCCTGTTCCTCGGCGCCCATGGCGACGTCTGGGGATGCGAGGCGCTGCGTGCGGCGGAGCTGGAGGCGCTGGTCGCGGGCTTCTTCGAACCGGGCGGACGGCAGCGCCGGCACTATGACCTGCATTCGGCCATGCGCCCATCGCGGCTGAAGCAGTTCGCGATCTGCCCCTGGCGGGAACGCGAGCAGGCCACACCCGAGGCACTGGCGCGCCTGCATGCGGCGGCCGTGGACGGTGTGCTGCTGCAGCGCCAGCCGACCAGCACCTTCAGCGCGCTGAGTGCCACGCGGCACGATGCCGAGGCGTTCACTGTCGAGTTGGCGGAGGAGCCGGGCGGGGCGCTGGTGCGGCTCCAGCAGGCCCTGGTCGCCATGATCGAGGGGCGGGAACTGCCGGCGCTGGCCGCAGCGCCTTTGCACGTGCTGCGCGTCGCCCGCGAGATCGTCAAGCGCACCCCGCAGTTTCGCCTGTGCCTGCCGGCCGATATCGAGAACTTCGCGCCATTGCCACTTGGCAGCGTACTGGCCGAGGAGGGCGACGGGACCCGTTGGATCGTCGAGGAGCCGCAGGCGCGCATCCTCTTTCCCATGGCCGAAGCCGCGCTCGGCCAGCGCGCCGGGCTGATCGTCGTGCCGCTGGTCGGGCCGGCAAGCGTCGCGCTGAAGGCGAGCGGTATCCAGGATGCGCCCTGATCGACGGTTGCAATTGGCGATATGCGCCCTTATCTAGCTTCACTCCCCTTGCGTTGTGTGCACCTTCTTATGAGTACTGCTCTGTCCATTCGGCAGTTGACCAAGACCTACGGCAACGGCTTCCAGGCCCTCAAGGGCATCGATCTGGATGTCGCCGAAGGCGACTTCTTCGCCTTGCTCGGCCCCAATGGCGCCGGCAAGTCCACCACCATCGGCATCCTCTCCACCCTGGTGAACAAGAGCGGCGGCACGGTCAACGTATTCGGCCACGACCTGGACCGCGACCCCTCCGGCCTCAAGCGCTGCCTGGGCGTGGTGCCGCAGGAATTCAACTTCAACCAGTTCGAGAAGGCCTTCGACATCCTGGTGACCCAGGCCGGCTACTACGGCATCCCGGCGAAGGTCGCCAAGGAGCGCGCCGAGCGCTACCTCAACCAGCTGGGCCTGTGGGACAAGCGCGACGTGTCCTCGCGCATGCTCTCCGGCGGGATGAAGCGCCGCCTGATGATCGCCCGCGCGCTGATCCACCAGCCGCGCCTGCTGATTCTCGACGAGCCGACGGCGGGCGTGGACATCGAGCTGCGCCGCTCGATGTGGTCGTTCCTCACCGAGCTCAACCGCGAAGGCATCACCATCATCCTCACCACCCACTATCTGGAAGAGGCCGAGCAGCTGTGCCGCAACATCGGCATCATCGACCACGGCCAGATCGTCAAGAACACCAGCATGCGCGAGCTGCTCAAGCAGCTGCACGTGGAAACCTTCCTACTCGACCTGAAGGAATCGCAGCTGGTGGCGCCGGAGCTGGGCAACTACCCGTCGCGGCTGATCGATCATCACACCCTCGAGGTGCAGGTCGAGAAGAGCCAGGGCGTCACCGAGCTGTTCCGCCTGCTGGCCGCCCAGGGTATCGAGGTGCTGAGCCTGCGCAACAAGACCAATCGGCTGGAGGAACTGTTCGTGTCGCTGGTGGAAAACAACCTGAAGGTGACGCCATGAGTGCCGAACTGCGCCCCAACCTGGTCGCGCTGCAGACCATCGTCCACCGCGAGATCCGCCGCTATACCCGTATCTGGCCGCAGACGCTGCTGCCACCGGCGATCACCATGGTGCTGTACTTCGTCATCTTCGGCAGCCTGATCGGCGCGCGGATCGGCGAGATGGACGGCTTCAGCTACATGGACTACATCGTGCCCGGGCTGATCATGATGTCGGTGATCACCAACTCCTACAGCAACGTGGTGTCGAGCTTCTTCAGCACCAAGTTCCAGCGTTCCATCGAGGAACTGCTGGTCTCGCCGGTGTCGCCGCACGTGATCGTCGTCGGCTTCGCCCTGGGCGGCATCACCCGCGGCCTGGCGGTCGCGGTGATCGTGACGCTGCTGTCGATGTTCTTCACCGACCTGCAGGTGCACCACCTGGGCGTCACGGTGCTGGTCATCACCCTGACGGCGAGCATCTTCGCCCTCGGCGGCTTCATCAACGCGGTGTTCGCGCGCAATTTCGACGACATCTCGATCATTCCGACCTTCGTACTGACGCCGCTGACCTACCTGGGCGGGGTGTTCTACTCGATCCACCTGCTGTCGCCGTTCTGGCAGACGCTGTCGCTGGCCAACCCGGTGCTGCACATGGTCAACGCCTTCCGCTACGGCATTCTCGGCGTGTCGGACATCCGCATCGGCGTGGCCATCAGCTTCATGCTGGTCGCGGTGGCGTTGCTTTATCTGGTTTCCGTGCGCCTGCTCGTGAGCGGCAGGGGGATGCGCCAGTAATCGCGTCGCAAGCTGAAAAAGACGCCGCGAAGCGTTAAACTTCGCGGCGTTTTCGTTCCAGGTTCTCTCCAGATGCAGCATCCCGCCGAACATTCTCCGCTGGGCAAGTCCAGCGCTTACGTCGCTACCTACAGCCCCGACCTGCTGTTCCCGATCCCGCGCGCGCCGAAGTGGGCCGAACTGGGCCTGCGCGCCGATACGCTGCCGTATCGCGGTGTGGATATCTGGAACTGCTACGAGCTGTCCTGGCTGCTGCCCTCGGGCAAGCCGGTGGTGGCGATCGGCGAATTCGAGATTCCGGCCGACTCGCCGAACATCATCGAATCCAAGTCGTTCAAGCTCTACCTCAACTCGCTGAACCAGTCGGTGTTCGCGTCGCGCGAAGCGCTGCTGGAGGTGGTGAGCCGTGACCTCTCTGCGGCGGCGGACAAGCCGGTGGCGGTTCGCCTGCGCACGCTGGATGCGGTCGGTGCCGAGGGTATCGCGGCGCTGCCGGGGCGCTGCATCGACGAGCTGGAGATCGCCATCGAGCATTACGACCAGCCGCGTGCCGAGCTGCTGCGCTGCGATCCGGCGCGCCAGGTCGAGGACTGCCTGCACAGCCACCTGCTCAAGTCCAACTGCCCGGTCACCGGCCAACCCGATTGGGGCAGTGTGGTGGTGGAATACCGTGGCGCGGCGCTGCAGCCGGAGAGCCTGCTGGCGTATCTGGTGAGCTTCCGCCAGCATGCCGATTTCCACGAGCAGTGCGTGGAGCGCATCTTCCTCGACCTGCAGCGCCTGCTGCGGCCGGAAAAGCTCACGGTCTATGCGCGCTATGTGCGGCGTGGCGGGCTGGATATCAATCCCTACCGCAGCACCGAGGCGCTGTCGGTGGACAACCGGCGGCTGGTGCGCCAGTAGCTGGCGAGTGGTTTTCCGCGGGGCCGGAATTTTTGCTAGCACCCCGCGGTCTCTTCATTCCGACGGCTCAGATTCCCATGTTCGCCAGGGTTTGCATGATGTTGCGCAGGGTCAGGGCCATGCTCGGATGGCTGACTTCGAAGCGCTCCACCGCCAGGTTGACGCCATCCACCAGCGAATCGTTGTACTCGGTCGTGCCCCGGGTCGCCAGGCGGGCTTCGATGTCCTGGGCGATCGCCTGCAGCGAAGCGCGCTCCTCATCGGTCAGCGGAGTGTCCTGGGCCAGTTGATTACGCAGTTCTTCGAGCTGCGACTGCAGATCATGTTCCGGCATATTGCTTCCCTCTCTGGACAACATGGATATGGACCTCGATGAGCAAAGGGTAAACCAGCGGTGCGGGGCTTGTCTGTTCCTTTAGAGCGGCAGGGCGACAGGGTTTATCCGCAGGATTCTGCAACGATGTGTTTCGTATCCGCGGCTGCCGAAAATGAAAATGGCTCTATACTGCGCGGTCTGCGTTGGCGCGTCGCACACATATTCAAAAGGGAGAGTTGCTATGCCTAATATCGCTACGGACTGGTTCGTCGTGCTCAGGGCCAGCCTGGTCGCTGCCGCCGCCGTGTTGGGTTCGACTTTCTCGCAGGCCGCCGAAGAGGACCCGTGGGAAGGCGTGAACCGCGCGGTGTTCCGCTTCAACGACACGGTCGACACCTATACTCTCAAGCCGTTGGCCAAGGGTTACCAGAAGGTGACGCCGGATTTCCTCGAGGATGGCATCGGCAACGTGTTCGGCAACCTCGGTGATGTGGTGGTGCTGACCAACGACCTGTTGCAGGGCAAGGTCCGCGATGCCGGCATCGACACCAGCCGCATCCTGTTCAATACCACCTTCGGCCTGCTGGGCTTCTTTGACGTGGCGAGCCGCATGGGGCTGCAGAAGAACGACGAGGATTTCGGCCAGACCCTGGGGGCCTGGGGCCTGGGTAGCGGGCCCTATGTCGTGTTGCCGCTGCTCGGCCCGAGCTCTGTGCGCGATGCCTTCGGCCGGGTGCCGGACGCCTTCCTCGAGCCCTATCCCTACATGGATCACGTGCCGACCCGCAACGTGACGCGGGCGGTGGACGTGGTCGACACGCGTGCCGGGCTGTTGTCGGCCGAGAAGATGATCACCGGCGACAAGTACATCTTCGTGCGTAACGCCTACCTGCAGAACCGCGAGTTCCGTACCCTGGACGGCCAGGTCGAAGACGACTTCTGAGCGGGGAAGGTCTGGCGCTATAGCGATGGGCCAATTCGCCTGGGGCAACGAATGATTGTGGCGCCTGATAGCTCGCATGTTGGGCTTCGCTTCCGCTCAACCCAACCTACGCGGGTCGAGATGCATCGCCTGGGTTGCGGCGTGCAGGTTGGGGCGGGGTGCGCAGCTTGAGGCGCGAGGCGCTCATCCTCAGGCCATCGCCAATATCGCCAGCCCCAGGCTTTGCCGGCCGTCGTCCAGCTGGCTGACGCGCACCACCTCGGTCTGTGCATCCAGCCCCTTGAGCGCGCTGTGCTCGGAAGGAATCAGTACCCGCAGCCGTTCGCCCGTCTGCAGCGCCGTCCGGGCGACGACCTGCATGCCGGTGCTGGACAGGTCGATGCAGGTTCCCTCCAGGCTGGTGCCGTCGATTTCCAGGGTCACGGCCGTTTCGATGTGCATGCGGATGAAATCGCGCTTTTCGCTGTAGTCCCGGTCGTTCTGACTCATGTTTTTTAGTCCTTTTATATATGGTTGCCGAGGTTCTTATAGTTCTCATCAATCCGGCCTGCAACGTGCCGGCCGGTCGGCTTGAAACCCCGATCGTATGGGAGTACCGTCTGCGCCTTGAAACGAACCCATGCCCGGCGTCCGCGCGGGGCCAATGCTTTCGCCAATCATCCTGGCGACACCGCCTGGTAGGAACATGCACAAACCAAGCGCGACGCTGCTGATCATAGATGACGACGATGTGGTTCGGGCCAGCCTGGCCGCCTATCTGGATGACAGCGGCTTTCGTGTCCTGCAGGCCGCCAATGGTCCACAGGGTATGGAACTCTTCGAGTCCGAGCAGCCCGACCTGGTGATCTGCGATCTGCGCATGCCGCAGATGGACGGGCTCGAACTGATTCGCCAGATCAGCGAGCGCCAGCTCGACCTGCCGGTGATCGTGGTTTCCGGTGCCGGGGTGATGAGTGACGCCGTGGAAGCGCTGCGCCTGGGCGCCGCCGATTACCTGATCAAGCCGCTGGAGGATCTGGCGATGCTCGAGCATTCGGTGCGTCGCGCGCTGGATCGCTCCCGCCTGCGGCTGGAGAACCGGCGCTATCGCGAGCAGCTGGAAACCGCCAACCGCGACCTGCAGGCCAGCCTGCACCTGCTGCAGGAGGACCAGGACGCCGGTCGCCAGGTGCAGATGAACATGCTGCCGGTGACGCCCTGGAGCGCCGACGGTTTCGATTTCGCCCACCAGATCATTCCGTCGCTTTACCTGTCCGGTGATTTCGTCGATTACTTCCGGGTGGACGAACGGCGTATCGGTTTCTACCTCGCCGACGTTTCCGGCCACGGTGCCTCGTCGGCGTTCGTCACCGTGCTGCTCAAATTCATGACCACGCGGCTGCTGTACGAGTCGCGTCGCGGCGGTACGCTGCGCGAGTTCAAGCCGTCGGAAGTGCTCGATCACATCAACCGCGGGCTGATCAACTGCAAGCTCGGCAAGCATGTCACCATGCTCGGCGGCGTGATCGATCAGGAGCGTGACGTATTGCACTACAGCATCGGTGGTCATCTGCCGATGCCGGTTCTGTACACGGGCGATAGCGCCCATTACCTGGAAGGACGCGGGTTGCCGGTCGGGCTGTTCGCCGAGGCGACCTACCAGGATTTCGAGCTGAAGCTGCCACAGACCTTCAGCCTGACCTTGCTCTCCGACGGCATTCTGGACCTTTTGCCCGGCGAGACACTCAAAGAAAAAGAGTCTGCGTTGCCCGGTCTGGTCACTGACGCTGGCGGCACGCTGGATGGATTACGTCGAGTCTTCGGGTTGGCCGAACTGGCCGACATGCCCGACGATATCGCCTTGCTGGTGTTGAGCAGGAACCTTGCATGAGTACTGGTAGAATCCAGTTCGCCGAGATGGATGGCACCTTTGTACTGAAGTTCGTGGGTGAGATCCGTCTGACGCTCTGTTCGGCGCTGGATGCGACAATCGAGAAAATCTTCTCGTCGCTGAACTTCTCCTCCATCGTCATCGACCTGACCGAGAGCCGCAGCATCGACAGCACCACCCTGGGCCTGCTGGCCAAGCTGTCGATCCTGTCGCGGCAGAAGGTGGGCATGTTGCCGACGCTGGTCACCACCCACCCGGACATCACCCGCCTGCTGCAGTCGATGGGGTTCGACCAGGTGTTCAATATCGTCAACACGCCGCTGCCGTGTCCGGAATGCCTGACCGACCTGCCGTCGCAGGATCAGTCGGAAGACGTGGTCAAGGCCAAGGTGCTGGAGGCTCACCGGATCCTGATGAGCCTCAACGAGTCCAACCGCGAGGCCTTCCATGACCTCGTCACCGCGCTGGAGCGTTCCTGACCGGAACTCAGGCCAGATCTGCCAGTAGCGCTTCGAGCTTCTCCTGATCCCGGGCGAACTGGCGAATGCCTTCGGCAAGCTTCTCCGTCGCCATGGCGTCTTCGTTCAGCCCCCAGCGGAAGGCCTTTTCATCCAGGCTGATGCGCGGTTCGGCTTCGCGCCCCGGCTCGAGCTTGCGTTGCAGCGTGCCGCTGGCCTCGGCGAGCTGGCCGAGCAGTTCCGGGCTGATGGTCAGCCGGTCGCAGCCGGCCAGCGCCTCGATCTGGCCGATATTGCGGAAGCTGGCCCCCATCACCACCGTCTGGTAGCCATGCGCCTTGTAGTAGTCGTAGATCCGGCTGACCGAACGCACGCCCGGGTCCTCGCTGCCCTGGTAGTCGCGGCCTTCGTGCTTCTTGTACCAGTCGTAGATGCGCCCGACGAAAGGCGAGATCAGGAATACGCCGGCCTCGGCGCAGGCGACCGCCTGGGTGAAGGAGAACAGCAGGGTGAGGTTGGTCTGGATGCCGGCCCGTTCCAGCTGCTCGGCCGCGCGGATGCCTTCCCAGGTGGAGGCGATCTTGATCAGGATGCGCTCGCGGCCGATGCCGGCCTGTTCGTAGAGGCCGACCAGGCGCTCGGCGCGCTGGATCATGGCTTGGGTATCGAACGACAGGCGCGCGTCGACCTCGGTGGAGATGCGCCCGGGGATCAGTTCGAGGATCTGCTTGCCCACCGCCACGGCGAACAGGTCGCAGGCCAGGCCGATGTCGCCCTGGCACTGCTTCATCGCATTGCCGAGCAGGTCGGCATAGCGCGGCATGGCGGCCGCCTTGAGCAGCAGCGATGGATTGGTGGTCGCGTCCACCGGTTTCAGGCGGGCAATGGCATCGATGTCGCCGGTATCGGCGACGACGGTGGTGAACTGCTTGAGTTGTTCCAGCTTGGAAGTCATGGAAAGGCGGGCTCCATCCTGTGAGTGACATGACCTTACCCGAGCCCATCGGCCCGCTCAACGGGCGCATGGGCGCGGATGCGCCTGGCCTTTGATCGAGTTGGCCGGCGAGCGTTCCGCGCGCTCAGTGCCCTTCCAGCAGCAGGATGGCCTGTTCCAGCAGGGCCAATGGATCGTTCGCCTTGTGGATGTCCGCCGAGAGCAGCTGGCGGAAGCGCCGGGCGCCGGGGAAGCCCTGGCCCAGCCCGAGCACGTGGCGGGTGACATGGTGCAGGGCGCCGCCCTCGGCCAGATGCCGTTCGATGTACGGGCGCAGATTGCGCAGCGCCTGGGCGCGGCTGATCGGTGCGGCCGTGCTGCCGAACAGTTCCTGATCGACCGTGCCAGCAGGTAGGGGTTGTGGTAGGCCTCGCGCCCGAGCATGACGCCATCGAACGTCCGCAGATGTTCCCGGCATTCGTCGAGTGTCTTGATGCCACCGTTGAGGACGATTTCCAGATCGGGGAAATCCCGCTTCAGTTGCGCCGCGACGTCGTAGCGCAGCGGTGGTACTTCGCGGTTCTGCTTCGGCGACAGGCCCTCGAGAATGGCGATGCGCGCATGCACGGTGAAGCTGCGGCAACCGGCGTCGCGGACCTGGCCGACGAAGTCGCACAGCTCGGCGTAGCTGTCGCGTCCGTTGATGCCGATCCGGTGCTTGACGGTGACCTCGATACCGACGGCATCGCGCATGGCCTTCACGCAGTCGGCCACCAGCTGTGGGTGGCCCATCAGGCAGGCACCGATCATGTTGTTCTGTACCCGGTCGCTGGGGCAGCCGACGTTGAGGTTGACCTCGTCATACCCGGCGGTTTCGGCGAGCTTGGCGCAGGCCGCCAGTTCCGCCGGCACGCTGCCGCCCAGCTGCAGCGCCAGGGGATGCTCGCTCTCGTCGTGGCGCAGGAAGCGCGCAGCATCGCCATGCAGCAGCGCGCCGGTGGTGACCATCTCGCTGTAGAGCAGGGTATGCCGGGAGAGCTGGCGCAGGAAGAACCGACAATGGCGGTCAGTCCAGTCCATCATCGGCGCGACGGAAAAGCGTCGGGACGGCGGCGTGGGGCGCGTGAGTGCTGGGGTGGCGGCTTCTTGGGGCATCGAATCGTGTCTGTTGCAGCGGGCCGGCCGGCTCCGCCGGCACCATCGCTTGGCATGGTGCGGGCGTGTCGGCATTTCGAGGGCGCGTAGTCTAGCAAGAAAGCCTCTGCCCGAACCGCCGGTTGCCGAAAGACGGCATCAGTGATGCGTGGCCGGCCAGGTCAGCGTGAAGCTGTCGTTGGTGGTCGGCTCCAGGCTGCAGCCGAAGCGTGCCGAGTCCCGGCTGAGTACCTGGCGCAGCCAGTCGCGCTCCTTGGCGTCGGGCTGGGTCAGGCGCAGCCGGGCGCGCTTGATCGGCAGCAGTTCCAGAGCGGCCAGCCGGCCGTCGGCATTCAGGCTGGCGAAGTAGAGCAGGCCCAGGTCGCCACGATAGTCGTCATGCCCGTCGATGCCCTCGTAGTCGTTCAGCAGGTCGCCGCAGCCGTAGGCGATCAGCCGCTCGCGGTAGACTTCCAGCGCCTTGACGTGATGCGACGAGTGGCCGTGGATGAGGTCGACGCCGGCTTCGTCGATCAGGTCGCGGGCAAAGCGGGTCTGCTCCTCGTGCAGTCCGAAATCCCAGTTGCTGCCCCAATGCAACGAAACCACCACCAGATCCCCGGGGCGCTTGCGCGAGCGAATGCGCTGGGCGACGCGGCGCAGGGTACGCGTGGACAGGTCGGGCAGCCAGGCGACCCCCGGTTCGTGGGCATCGGCTGCCCAGTCAGGCGGCACGCCGCTGTCGCGCGTGGCGTAGGCGAACACCAGCATGTTGCGACCGTTGGGTAGGGGCAGGACCGCGGGCGTTTCGGCCGCGCTGTCGTTCGGGCCGGCACCGGCGTGGCGGATGTGGTGGTTGTCGAGGGTTTCCAGCGTATCGCTGAGGCCGGCTTCGCCCCAGTCGAGCACGTGGTTGTTGGCCAGCGAGCAGCAATCGATTTCGGCCACCTCGAGGATGCCCATGTTGCCCGGGTTCATCCGGTAGTGCAGGCCATGCGGGCGGGGTTCGCCACGGCTGGTCAGCGAGGTTTCGAGATTCGTCAGGCGTACGTGCGGCCGTCGCGAGCTGAGTGCGTCCAGGGCGATGCCCCAGGGATAGGCATAGTCGACGGTGCTGGGAATCCTGCCGCTCTTTTCTTCGGCCAGGCGCACATAATCGCCGGCATGCTGCACATAGGGCTCGTATATGTGCGGGTCGCCCCGCCGTGGCAGGATCTGGTCGATACCGCGTCCGCACATCAGGTCACCGGCGAAAAAGAGCTTCGTGAGCATGGCGAACTCCTTCGAACAATCGGGATCGGCTCACCTTCGTAGCACGAGCCCGGTTTGCCCCAACGGCCGGCGGACCCGCTAACCATCCCGAGGCTAACCATAGTAGAAGAGCGGTCGGGCCTCATGACCATTGATCCGTTAAGCCGCGGCCGGCGACTGGCGGGCCGCTCAGCGAAGCTCGACGCCGGCGGCGGCCATCTGCGTCAGTGCCGCGGCCACCGAGCCCTGCACGTCGAGGCCGCGACAGGCATCCTTTAGCACTGTCACCGCGAAGCCTTCGCGGCGTGCATCGAGCGCGGAGTAGAGCACGCAGTAATCCAGTGCCAGGCCGCAGAGGAAAAGCCGTTCGAAGCCACGTTCGCGCAGGTAGCCGCTCAGCCCGGTGGGCGTGGCCCGGTCGTTCTCGTAGAACGCCGAGTAGGAGTCGATCGCTGCGCGATAGCCCTTGCGCAGCAGCAGTTCGGCGTGCGTTGCCCGCAACTGCGGATGCAGCTCCGCGCCGACGCTGCCCTGGACGCAGTGATCCGGCCACAGCGTCTGCAGGCCGTAGGGCGCCTCGATCTGCTCGAACGGACTGCGCCCGGCATGGCTGCTGGCGAAGCTGTGGTGGTTGGCGGGAT
This sequence comes from Pseudomonas sp. BAY1663, assembly GCF_000582595.1. NCBI lineage: Bacteria > Pseudomonadati > Pseudomonadota > Gammaproteobacteria > Pseudomonadales > Pseudomonadaceae > Pseudomonas > Pseudomonas sp. BAY1663. The sequence goes on along the minus strand of NZ_AZSV01000018.1, from coordinate 13,118 downwards.
GCCAGTCCTGGGTGAGCACGACGTGGGCGAAGCGTTCGCACAGCCGGTTGATCGGGGCTATCACGGCCTCGCCGTCGGGAACCGCCAGGGCGCCGCCGCTGCAGAAGTCGTTCTGCACGTCGATGATCAGCAGCAGGTCGCGCTCGTTCGCATCGGACAGGTACATGGGCATCTCCGCTCGCTTGGATCCGGTCACCGGAAGAGTGCACCGAGCATACACCTTGTAAAACCTGCATCGAGCCCGGCCCGCCCGGGGTGGGATATGCTCAGGGCGTTACGATTATCGAGCGCTACGTTCGATAATCGCCTGAAGCTGTCTTCGCACGGGAATGAGCCATGGACGAGAAGCGCACCCCTATACTGGCCCCGCCACCGGCCGCGCCGTCGCCGGCCCGACGCATCGAGCAGTTCGCCGGCGATCCCAATTTCATGTCGTCGCTGGCGCGGGGCTGGCGGTGGTCAATGCCTTCCAGGAACGCAAGCGCCACCTGACCATCGCCCAGATCAGCCACCGCACGGAGATACCGCGCGCGGCGGTGCGGCGCTGCCTGTACACCCTGATGCAGCTGGGCTACGTCACCACCGATGGGCGGACCTATTCGCTGCTGCCCAAGGTCCTGACGCTGGGCCATGCCTACCTGTCCTCGACGCCGCTGGCGGTATCGGCGCAGCCGTTTCTCGACCGCATCAGCGAGCAACTGCACGAGGCCTGCAACCTGGCCACGCTGGAAGGCGAGCAGGTGCTCTACCTGGCGCGCTCGGCGGTTCCGCAACGGCTGATTTCGGTGGACCTGAGCGTCGGCAGCCGGCTGCCGGCCTATTGCACCTCGATGGGACGAATCCTGCTGGCGGCCAGAACCGACGAGGAGTTGCGCGACTACCTGGCCCATGCCGACCTGCAGATGAAGACCAGCCGCACGCTGTACACCCCCGAGGCACTGCTCGAATGCCTGCAGCAGGTGCGGGCGCAAGGCTGGTGCATCGTCGACCAGGAGCTGGAGCAGGGCCTGCGCTCGATCGCGGTCCCGGTCTACGACTCCACCGGCCACGTGCTGGCCGCGATGAACGTCAGTACCCATGCCGGCCGCGTCTCGGCGGGCGAGCTGGAAAAACGCTTCCTGCCGATTCTCCAGGCGGCCAGCGCCGACCTGAGCAGCCAGTTGTTCCGGTAAAAAGCGTTCGGTCACCGAACGGCCCGGGTGTCGGCCCTTGGTCGAATCTCCTATGCTTCGTCCAGCCGATATCACTGGCCGTGAGTCGATTCGCGTGCGTACCGCTTGCCTGTGCGTGACGAGGACGGCGCCGGGCGAAGTCGCAGCGTCGGCGCAACTATAAAAATTATGCGAGTGCCTTGTGATGGATAGTCTGCTGAAAGCCAAGAGCAGGATTTTCGAGCGTGCCGACCCGCATGCCGTTTCGGAATACGTCAACCAGCATGTGGGCTCGCACTGCATTCGCCTGCCGCGCACGGGCAGCCCGCAGGCCAGCCTCAGCCACCGCACGTTCGGCAAGCTCGACCTCTGCCGGATCAGCTACGGCGGCAGCGTCCATGTTTCCTCGCCGGCGCTGGAGACCATCTACCACCTGCAACTGCTGCAGCGCGGGCATTGCCTGTGGAAGGGCAATGGCCAGGAACACTACTTCACCCCTGGCGAGCTGTTGCTGATCAATCCGGACGATCCGGTCGACCTGACCTATTCCGACGATTGCGAAAAGCTCATCGTCAAGTTGCCGGCCTCGGTTCTGCAGACCGCCTGCAGCGAGAACCACTGGCAGGCGCCGAGCAGCGGAGTCCGCTTCACCAACAATCGCTACAAGCTGCAGCAGCTGGAGGGCTTCGACAGCCTGCTCGGGCTGATCTGCCAGGAAGCCGAGGCCGAGCAGAGCGTGCCACAGATCCAGGAGCAGTACAGCCGCATCATCGCCGGCAAGCTGCTGTGCATGCTCGCCAACAACGTGTGTCGCGAGCCGCTGGGCGACAGCTGCCCGTCGTTCGGGCGCATCAGCGACTACATCGACGAGCATCTGAAAAAGGACATTTCCGTGGAGCAACTGGCCGAGCTGGCCAACATGAGCCTGCGCTCGCTGTACATGCTGTTCGAGCGCAAGGTCGGCACCACGCCCAAGTCCTATATCCGCCGGCGCAAGCTGGAGCAGATCCACGGCCGCCTGAGCGACCCCTCGGCCAAGGTCCGCAACATCACCGAGATCGCCATGGACTATGGCTTCCTGCACCTGGGGCGGTTCTCGGAAAGCTACAAGAGCACCTTCGGCGAGCTGCCCTCCGACACGCTGCGTCGCCACCATTGAGTCCCCCTCGAGCCGCTGTCCGTAACGGATGGTGGTTCCTTTTTTCTTCGTCCTCCCTCCGCCGCCCGTTCCGCGCGGCGGGCCTTGCCCTGTCCGTCGTGCGGCGTCACGCCACATTGCAAAAAGCGGATAGAGATCCTGCAGAAAACGGATATTGATGCCGTTCCCCGCGCCGTAGCCTTCATCACGTGGAAACAATAACAATGGAGGCCCCGGCCATGTCCCTGGGAATCGATTACCTTGATTCGCTGCTCGAAGAAGACCAAGAGAAGGGCATCTTTCGCTGCCGGCGCGAGATGTTCACCGATCCGCGCTTGTTCGAACTGGAGATGAAGCACATCTTCGAAGGCAACTGGATCTATCTCGCCCACGAAAGCCAGATTCCCGAGAAGAACGACTACTACACCACCCAGATGGGCCGGCAGCCGATCTTCATCGCGCGCAACAAGGACGGCGAGCTCAACGCCTTCATCAATGCCTGCAGTCATCGCGGCGCGATGCTGTGCCGCTTCAAGAGCGGCAACAAGGCGACCTACACCTGCCCGTTCCACGGCTGGACCTTCAACAATTCCGGCAAGCTGCTCAAGGTCAAGGACCCCAAGGAAGCCGGCTACCCGGACAGCTTCGATTGCGACGGCTCGCACGACCTGAAGAAGGTCGCGCGCTTCGCGTCCTATCGCGGCTTCCTGTTCGGCAGCCTGCGCGAGGACGTCGCCCCGCTGGAAGACTTCCTCGGCGAATCGAGGAAGATCATCGACATGGTGGTCGACCAGTCGCCGGAAGGCATCGAGGTCCTGCGCGGCGCTTCCACCTACGTCTACGAAGGCAACTGGAAGCTGCAGGCCGAGAACGGCGCCGACGGCTACCACGTCACCGCCGTGCACTGGAACTACGCCGCCACCCAGCAGCAGCGCAAGCTCAAGGAGGCCGGCGACGACATCCGCGCCATGAGCGCCGGCGGCTGGGGCAAGAAGGGCGGCGGTTTCTACTCCTTCGAGAACGGTCATCTGCTGCTCTGGACCCGCTGGGACAATCCCGAGGATCGTCCGTTGTACGCCCGTCGCGAGGAAATGATCGCCGAGTTCGGCCAGGCCCGCGCCGACTGGATGATCGAGAACTCGCGCAACCTCTGCCTCTACCCGAACCTGTACCTGATGGACCAGTTCGGCTCGCAACTGCGCATCGCCAAGCCGCTCTCGGTGGACAAGACCGAAGTCACCATCTATTGCATCGCGCCCAAGGGCGAGAGTGCCGAGGCCCGTGCGCGGCGCATCCGCCAGTACGAGGATTTCTTCAACGTCAGCGGCATGGCCACTCCCGACGACCTGGAAGAGTTCCGCGCCTGCCAGCAGGGCTTCGCCGGCCGGGCGATGGAATGGAACGACATGTCCCGCGGCGCCAGGCACTGGATCGACGGTGCCGACGCAGGCGCCCGGGAAATCGACCTGCAGCCGCTGATGAGCGGCGCGCGTACCGAGGACGAAGGGTTGTTCGTCCTGCAGCACCACTACTGGCAGCAGCAAATGCTCAGGGCGGTGAAAGCCGAGAACGAACGACTGATCCACGTGGAGGGCGCGTGAATGACCATCTCCTACGAAGCCGCGCGTGACTTCCTTTATCGCGAAGCGCGCTACCTCGACGACAAGGACTGGGACGCCTGGCTGGAACTCTACGCCCCCGATGCCAGCTTCTGGATGCCGGCCTGGGACGACCGCGACCAACTGACCGAGGACCCGCAGAGCCAGATCTCGCTGATCTGGTACGGCAACCGCAGCGGCCTGGAGGACCGGGTCTTCCGCATCCGCACCGAGCGTTCCAGCGCGACCATCCCGGACACCCGGACCTCGCACAACATCAGCAACCTGGAGCTGCTCGAGCAGGCCGATGGCCTCTGCCGGCTGCGCTTCAACTGGCACACCCTGAGCTTCCGCTACAAGACCGTCGACCACTTCTATGGCACCAGCTTCTACACCCTCGATGTGCGTGGCGAGAACCCGCTGATCAAGGCCAAGAAGGTCGTGCTGAAGAACGACTACATCCGCCAGATGATCGACGTGTACCACCTGTGAGGCGCTGCCATGACCTACAAGATCGCACTGAACTTCGAAGACGGCGTGACCCGCTTCATCGAGAGCAACATCGGCGAAACCGTGGCCGATGCCGCCTACCGCCAGGGCATCAACGTCCCACTGGACTGCCGCGACGGCGCCTGCGGTGCCTGCAAGTGCTTCGCCGAAGCCGGCCGCTACGACCTCGGCGACGACTATATAGAAGATGCGCTCAGCGAGGGCGAGGCCGGGCAGGGCTACGTGCTGACCTGCCAGATGCGTGCCGAGAGCGATTGCGTGATCCGCGTGCCGGCCTCCTCGCAGGTGTGCAAGACCGAACAGATCAGCTTCGAGGCGGCGATCAGCGATGTGCGCCAGCTGTCCGAGAGCACCATCGCGCTGTCGCTCAAGGGCGACGCGCTGAGCCAGCTGGCGTTCCTGCCGGGACAGTACGTCAACCTGCGCGTGCCCGGCAGCGACCAGACCCGCGCCTACTCGTTCAGTTCGCTGCCCAAGGATGGCGAAGTCAGCTTCCTCATCCGCAACGTGCCGGGCGGCCTGATGAGCAGTTTCCTCACCAACCTGGCCAAGGCCGGCGACAGCCTGATGCTGGCCGGGCCGCTGGGCAGCTTCTACCTGCGCGACATCAAGCGGCCGCTGCTGCTGCTCGCCGGCGGTACGGGGCTCGCGCCGTTCACCGCCATGCTGGAGAAGATCGCCGAGCAGGGCAGCGAACATCCGCTGCACCTGATCTACGGCGTGACCCACGATCGCGACCTGGTGGAAATGGAGAAGCTCGAGGCCTTCGCCGCGCTGATTCCCAACTTCAGCTACAGCGCCTGCGTCGCCAGCCCGGACAGCGCTATCCACACAAGGGCTACGTCACCCAGCACATCGAGCCCAGGCACCTCAACGACGGCGAAGTGGACATCTACCTCTGCGGTCCGCCGCCGATGGTCGAGGCAGTCAGCCAGTTCATCCGCCAGCAGGGCCTGCAACCGGCGAACTTCTACTACGAGAAATTCGCCGCCAGCGCCTGAGGCTAACCACGGCACGCCCCGTAGGAGCGGGCCATGCCCGCGAAAAGGGGGGCCGGCACGCCGCCAGATGCCCGGATTACCGCAGCGAAAAGCTTCGCGAGCAAGCTCGCTCCTACAGGGGGTTGTGCGTCGCTTCGACCACGAGGAAAGGTAGATGAACAAGCGTTTCCATAACAAAGTCGCCGTGATCACCGGCGCCGCCCAGGGCATCGGCCGCCGCGTGGCCGAGCGTGTCGTCGAAGAGGGCGGCCGACTGGTGGCCGTGGACCGCTCCGAGCTGGTCCACGAGCTGGCCGACGAGCTGGGCGGGCAGGGCCCCGAGGTGCTGACGCTGACCGCCGACCTCGAGCAGTTCGCCGATTGCCACCGCGTGATGGCGGCGGCGAAGGCACGTTTTGGCCGGCTCGACATTCTGGTCAACAACGTCGGCGGCACCATCTGGGTCAAGCCGTTCGAGCATTACCAGGAGCACGAGATTGAGGCCGAGGTACGCCGCTCGCTGTTCCCCACGCTGTGGTGCTGCCACGCCGCCTTGCCGCACATGCTGGAACAGGGCGCCGGCACCATCGTCAACGTGTCGTCCATCGCCACCCGCAGCCTCAACCGCGTGCCCTACGGGGCGGCCAAGGGCGGCGTCAACGCGCTGACCGCTTGCCTCGCATTCGAGAACGCCCAGCGCGGCATCCGCGTCAACGCCACCGCGCCGGGCGGCACCGAAGCGCCGCCGCGGCGCATCCCGCGCAACGGCGCCGAGCAGAACGCGCAGGAAAAGGTCTGGTACCAGCAGATCGTCGATCAGACCGTCGAGTCCAGCCTGATGAAACGCTACGGAACCCTCGACGAGCAGGTCGGCGCGATTCTCTTCCTCGCCTCCGACGAAGCCTCCTATATCACCGGCGTGACCCTGCCGGTGGGCGGTGGCGACCTGGGGTGACGCTTCACCTGTAGAAGCCGGCTTGCCGGCGATCAGCCGTTCCCCGGCGCCTACGCAAACATCGTCAGCCGCTTCGACGCGTGTTCACAACAACAATAAAAGAGAGAGCCTTGCCATGCGCAAAGTAAACGTCCACGACATCATCGATAACGCCCGCTTCAGCGGGTTCCACTGGCTGGTCATGTGCCTATGCGCACTGCTGCTGATCTTCGACGGCTATGACCTGTTCATCTACGGCGTGGTCTTGCCGGTGATCATGAAGGAGTGGGGCCTGACCCCGCTGGAGGCCGGTGCGCTCGGCAGCTACGCGTTGTTCGGCATGATGTTCGGCGCGCTGTTGTTCGGCACCCTGGCCGACCGCATCGGCCGCAAGAAGGGCATCGCCATCTGCTTCCTGCTGTTCAGCGGGGCCACGGTGCTCAATGGCTTTGCCAGCACGCCGGCCGAATTCGGCATCTTCCGTTTCCTCGCCGGCCTCGGCTGCGGCGGGCTGATGCCCAACGTGGTGGCGCTGATGAACGAATACGCGCCGAAGAAGCTGCGCAGCACGCTGGTGGCGGTCATGTTCAGCGGCTATTCGCTGGGCGGCATGTGCTCCGCCGGGCTGGGCATCTACATGCTGCCGCGCTTCGGCTGGGAGACGATGTTCTTCGCCGCCGCCGTGCCGCTGCTGCTGTTGCCTCTGATTCTCTGGAAACTGCCGGAGTCGGTGGGTTTCCTGGTACGCCAGGGCCGCATCGAACAGGCACGCGCGCTGCTCGACAAGATCGACCCGGACCGCGGGCTGACTGCCGGCGACGAGCTGGTGCTGGTCGACGTCAAGGGCAAGAGCGCCTCGGTGCTGGAGCTGTTCCGCGACGGTCGCAGTGTGCGCACCCTGTCGATCTGGGTGGCCTTCTTCTGCTGCCTGCTGATGGTCTATGCGCTGGGTTCCTGGCTGCCGAAGCTGATGGCCAACGCCGGCTACAGCCTGGGTTCGAGCCTGTCCTTCCTATTGGCGTTGAACTTCGGCGGCATGTTCGGCGCGATTCTCGGCGGTTGGCTGGGTGATCGCTTCAACCTGGCCAAGGTGGTGGTGCTGTTCTTCGCCCTGGCGGCGGTGTCGATCAGCCTGCTCGGCTTCAAGACGCCGATGCCGGTGCTCTACACCCTGATCACCGTCGCCGGCGCCACCACCATCGGCACGCAGATCCTGCTCTACGCCAGCGCCGCGCAGTTCTACGGCCTGTCCATCCGCTCCACGGGCCTCGGCTGGGCGTCGGGCATCGGCCGCAACGGCGCCATCGTCGGCCCGCTGCTCGGCGGTGCGCTGATGGGCATCAATCTGCCGCTGCAACTGAATTTCATCGCCTTTGCCATACCGGGCGCGATCGCCGCCCTGGCGATGACCGTCTTCGCCGTCTCCAGCAAACGCAGCGGCGCGGCCGCGGCGGTGGTGCTGTCGGCGGCGAAAGCCTGATCACCGAACCAGAAATCCGGGAACTGATATGAGCCACAGCCTGATCGAAAGCATCGAAGCGGTCATCGTCGACCTGCCGACCATCCGTCCGCACAAGCTGGCGATGCACACCATGCAGCAGCAGACACTGGTGGTCATCCGCGTGCGCTGTGCCGACGGCATCGAGGGCATCGGCGAAGCCACCACCATCGGTGGCCTGGCCTACGGCAACGAGAGCCCGGAAAGCATCAAGCGCAACATCGACAGCCACCTGGCGCCGCTGTGGGTCGGCCAGGATGCGGCCAATATCAATGCCGCCATGCTGCGCCTGGACAAGGCAGCCAAGGGCAACACCTTCGCCAAGTCCGGGTTGGAAAGCGCCTTGCTCGACGCCCAGGGCAAGCGCCTCGGGTTGCCGGTCAGCGAACTGCTCGGCGGTCGCGTGCGCGACAGCCTGGAAGTCGCCTGGACCCTGGCCAGCGGCGATACCGCGCGGGATATCGAGGAAGCCGAGCGCATGCTCGATAGCCGTCGCCACCGCATCTTCAAGCTGAAGATCGGCGCCAACCCGGTGAACGACGATCTCCGGCACGTGATCGCCATCAAGCGGGCACTGGGCGAGCGTGCCAGCGTGCGTGTCGACGTCAACCAGTACTGGGACGAGTCCCAGGCCATCCGTGCCTGTCAGGTCCTCGGCGACAACGGCATCGACCTGATCGAGCAGCCGATCTCGCGGATCAACCGTGCCGGCCAGGTGCGCCTGAACCAGCGCAGCCCGGCGCCAATCATGGCCGACGAGTCCATCGAGAGTGTCGAGGACGCCTTCAGCCTGGCGGCCGCCGGCGCGGCGAGCGTGTTCGCCCTGAAGATCGCCAAGAACGGCGGGCCGCGTGCCGTGCTGCGCACCGCGCAGATCGCCGAGGCGGCGGGCATCGCGTTGTATGGCGGGACCATGCTGGAAGGCTCGATCGGCACCCTGGCATCGGCGCATGCCTTCGTCACCCTGAACCGGCTGACCTGGGCCACCGAGCTGTTCGGCCCGCTGCTGCTGACCGAGGAAATCGTCAGCGAAGCGCCGCTCTACCGCGATTTCCAGTTGGAAGTGCCGCGTACCCCCGGCCTCGGCCTGACCCTGGACGAAGAGCGCCTGGCGTTCTTCAGCCGTAAATAAGAGGAGAACCCGACATGCTCTTCCACGTGAAGATGACCGTGAAACTGCCGCCGGACATGGACCTGGCCAGCGCTGCCCGGCTCAAGGCCGACGAGAAGGAACTGGCCCAGCGCCTGATGCGCGATGGCACTTGGCGCCACCTTTGGCGAATCGCCGGACAGTACGCCAACTACAGCCTGTTCGACGTCGCCAGCGTGCAGGAACTGCACGACACCCTGACGCAACTGCCGCTGTTCCCCTACATGGAGATCGAGGTGCAAGCGCTCTGCCGCCATCCCTCGTCGATCCGCGAAGACGACACCTGATTCTGGGGCCGTGGCGCCCCGCTAGCCAATCCCGTAACGACAAGTACAAGACGAGGCCTGAGCCATGACTGTGAAAATCTCCCACACCGATGCCATTCAGGGCTTCTTCAAGGAAGCCGCCGCTACGCCAACGACAACGGCAGCAGCCGCATGAAGACGGTGATCAACCGCATCCTGTGCGATACCGCGAAGATCATCGAGGATCTGGAGATCACCCAGGACGAATTCTGGAAGGCGGTGGACTACCTCAACCGCCTCGGCGGTCGCAACGAGGCGGGGTTGCTGGTGGCCGGCCTGGGCCTGGAGCACTACCTCGATCTGCTGCAGGACGCCAAGGACGAGGAGGCCGGCCTCGTCGGCGGCACGCCACGAACCATCGAAGGCCCGCTGTACGTGGCCGGCGCGCCGATCGCCCAGGGCGTGACCCGCATGGATGACGGCAGCGAAGATGATGTCGCCACCCCGATGTTCCTGCAGGGACAGGTCACCGACACGGACGGCAAGCCGGTCGCCGGTGCCACGGTGGACCTCTGGCACGCCAATACCCAAGGCAACTATTCATACTTCGACAAGAGCCAGTCGGACTACAACCTGCGTCGGCGCATCGTCACCGACGAAAATGGCCACTACCGCGCGCGCAGCATCGTGCCGTCCGGCTACGGCTGCTCGCCGGATGGCCCGACCCAGGAGGTCCTGGATCTGCTGGGCCGGCATGGGCAGCGCCCCGCCCATCTCCACTTCTTCATCTCCGCGCCGGGCCATCGTCACCTGACCACCCAGATCAACCTGTCCGGCGACCAGTACCTGTGGGACGACTTCGCCTATGCAACGCGCGATGGATTGGTCGGTGACATTCGCTTCATCGAGGATGCCGAGGCCGGCCGTGAGCGCGGCGTGCAGGGGCGTTTCGCCGAAGTGGATTTCGATTTCCAGCTACAGCGGGCGCCGGCACCGGAAGCCGAGCAGCGCAGCAAGCGTCCGCGCGCGCTGCAGGGCGCCTGAAGATCGCCGGTCGGTGGTGCATGCCGTGCCACCGTCGCCCGATACCTGCAACAATAGCGGTCCGGATACCGTCACGGATCGCCTGGCCTGTCTTGCGAGGCGACATGAAAGCATTGCTGAAGGACTTCTCGCTCTCCGCCGTGGTCGCCGGTTTCATCGCGACCGTGATCTCCTATGCCGGCCCGCTGGTGATCATTTTCCAGGCCGCCAAGGCCGGGAACATGCCACATGACGTGCTTTCGTCATGGATCTGGACGATCTCCATCGGCAGCGGCGTACTCGGCATCCTGCTCAGCCTGCGCTACAAGGTGCCGATCGTCATCGCCTGGTCGGCACCCGGCTCGGCGCTGCTGGTGACCCTGCTGCCCGAGATCACGCTCAACGAGGCGGTCGGCGCCTATATCGTCAGCAGTCTGGTGGTGCTGCTGGTCGGTCTGTCCGGCGCGTTCGACCGGATCATCAACCGGCTGCCGGCCGCCATCGCCGCCGGCATGCTCGCCGGCATCCTGTTCCGCTTCGGCACCGGGCTGTTCGTCTCGGTCAGGGAGCAACCGTGGCTGGTGTTGGCGATGTTCGCCACCTATCTCGTGTTCAAGCGGGGCATGCCGCGCTATGCGGTGCTCGCGGTACTGGTCGTCGGTGTGGCGATCGCCATCGCCTCGGGCGAGCTGCGCAGCGATGCGCTGGTGATCGGACTGGCGACACCGGTGTGGATCGCGCCGGAGTTCAGCTGGCAGGTGATGCTCAACATCGCCTTTCCGTTGATCATGGTGGCACTGACCGGGCAGTTCGTACCCGGCATGGCGGTGCTGCGCAACGATGGCTACGGTACGCCGGCCAGCCCGCTGATCAGCAGCAGTGCGCTGGGCTCGCTGCTGCTGGCGCCGTTCGGCTGCCACGGGCTGAACCTGGCGGCGATCACCGCAGCGATCTGTACCGGCAGGGAGTCCCATGAAGATCCGGCCAAGCGCTATGTGGCCGGCGTGTCCGGCGGTGTGTTCTACCTGCTGCTGGGCCTCTTCGGCGCGACGCTGGTGTCGATCTTCAGCGCCTTTCCCGCCGCGCTGATCGCCGCGCTGGCCGGCCTGGCCCTGCTGGCGGCCATCGGTGGTGCGCTGAGCAGCGCGATGGCCGTAGCGCAGGATCGCGAGGCCGCGCTGATCACCTTCCTGGTCACCGCGTCGGGGATGTCCTTCCTTGGTCTGTCGGCGGCGTTCTGGGGGCTGATCTTCGGTATCGCCGCGCACCTGCTGCTGGGGCTGCGGCCTACACCGGGGCCTGCGGCAATACCTCGACCAACCTGCGCCGAAGGAGAACAGCCGGCCCGCTGAATCCGTCGGCTTAGCGATTCATTCGACCACTGCTTTTTCACCGGCTCATTCCGGGGGAGCGGTTGCGTGCACCCAAAACAACAACAAGAGACGAGCCACATGATTCAGAAACCAATGTTCACCCGGATCACCCTCACCCTCGGCATCGCTTGCATGCTGTCGGATGCGATTGCCGCCGAGAGCGGCTTCATCGGGGATGCCTCCGCGACGCTGCAGGCGCGCAACTATTACTTCAGCCGCGATTTCTCGGACATCGTCGGCCCCAACCAGCAATCCAAATCCGAAGAGTGGGCGCAGGGGTTCGTCCTCAAGGTGAACTCCGGCTATACCCAGGGGCCGATCGGGTTCGGAGTCGATGCCATCGGCATGCTCGGCATCAAGCTCGACAGTGGCGGTGGCCGGGTCAATACCGGCCTGCTGCCGACCGGCAGTGATGGCAAGGCGCAGGATGACTACAGCCGGCTGGGTGCCGCGCTCAAGGTGCGGCTGTCGCAAACCGAACTGAGGATCGGCGAGCTGACGCCGAACCTACCAGTGCTCGCCTTCAGCGATATTCGCCTGTTGCCGCCGACCTACCAGGGGGCCAGCATCGTCTCCAACGAAGTCGCCGGACTGACGCTGCAAGCCGGCCAGTTGCGCTCCGGAAGCCTGCTGAACGAGGCCGGCGACGGCGAGATGTTTGCCAAGCTCGGTCATACGCCGCAACTCGGCGCCGGCTTGAGCAGCGACCGCTTCAACTATGGTGGTGCGGACTACACCTTCAACGACAAGCGCACCTCTGTGGGTATCTGGTATGCGCAGCTGGAGGATATCTACGACCAGCGCTTCTACAGCTTCAAGCACAGCCAGCCAATGGGCGACTGGGTGCTGGGTGCCAATATCGGTTTCTACGATTCGCAGGAGGATGGTGACCGGCTGCTTGGCGCTATCGACAACCGGGCGGCGTTCACACAGCTCTCGGCCAAACGTGGCGGCCATACCTTCATGATCGGCTATCAGGCCATGTTCGGCGACGACGCGTTCCCGCGGGTCTTCAATAACATCGCACCGCTGGGCAACGAAGTGCCGACCTATGAGTTCGCCGGTGCCGACGAACGTTCCTGGCAGCTGCGTCATGACTACGATTTCGCCGCATTGGGCATTCCCGGGTTGGTGACCACGGTGCGTTACATCAAGGGCGACAATGTCGATAGCGGCCTGGGCTTCGAAGGCAAGGAGTGGGAGCGCGATCTGGACATCGGCTATACCGTGCAGAGCGGTCCGCTGAAGAACGTCGGTATCCGCGTGCGCAACGTGGCGGCTCGCTCGAACTATCGCAGCGACATCGATGAGAATCGTCTGATTCTGAGCTATACGCTCAGGTTGTTCTGACAGACTGCCTGTAGAACGGGAGGTGCGTATTGCCCGGACTATTTTCGCTCCGTTGGAAACAAACGGTTGACGGGGGAAATCAGGTCCCTATAATGCGCACCACTTCCGGCGCAGTCATCAAGCAAAACCTCTTGTAAATCAAAAGGTTAGCGAAATAAAGAGGTTGCG